>NZ_JBBIAR010000067.1:0-52087 GCF_054185165.1 Bradyrhizobium sp. UFLA05-109
GGACACATGACTTGCACCCGACCGCAAGCCGAACGCCAGATTCTTCTTGCAACGCGGGCGTCGTCCACACATGACCCGGAACGGACATCGCGTGTTAAGTGGGGAGACGGAGCCTTCGTCGCTTACGCCAACGGCTTTTTCGGCATGCGGCCTATCAGGCCGGCGCCTTCCGGCCGATCAGTCCGAACACGATCATCGCGATGCTGATGCCGCCGACGGTGCCTGAGACCTCGCCGACCGTGCGCATCAGGACGACAGGATCGTTGGACCAGGGCGTCATGTCCCGCATGGACAGAAAGAACAGGACGGCGAGGGCCAGGAGCACCACGCCCACGGCAATCAATCGCCAGTTTCGTTTCCGCATGACAGACTCTCCCCTATGCCGCCCCTGGGCGGACGCGGCAGATCACTCAGCAGAAGATAGTGTCGCTGATTTCCGTCCGGGTTCGATCAGCCCGCGAATAAAGCTGGGCTCCACGATCCAGCTTCGATGCGGCGACTAACGCCGAACGCTATTTGCCGTCGGTTTCCCGCCAGAGCGTCCAGATCCAGCCGGCGAAGGTCGCGACCAGCACGGGATAGGCGTAGGTCGGCAACGGTGTGGACGTTGGCGCTAGCGGCTCACCCCAGAAAATTCGCGCCGCTGTGACGATGAACAGCATGGCGCTCACGATGCCAAGGATTCGGATTGGCATGGCCAACAGCTTTGGGACGCTGATGAGGAGAAGCGCCGTCCCCCAAAGAGCGCTGCCGGCGGCAAACGCGCCGATGCTGCCCGCCAGGCCCGCCGCAGGGCCTGACAGCATGATCACACCCTCGCCGATGGCAAAAACCAGAAAGCCGCCGGCGACGACATCATGTCCTGCCCGAAAGTATTTTGTCGCCAGCAGTGCTGCTGCCATCACAAGCCCCGAGCCGTCGATCGCCCACAGAATCCCCTGCACGTTCTGTTGCGTGACCATAGCCCCCGCCATGCCCAGGGCACCACCAAGCGCAAGGCCTATGGCCGCGATAACGTTGATCGAGCGCTGCATCGTCTCTCCCAGCGGGACTCCACCCGACCCACGAGCGGCGATGATGCCATCATGCCGGTGATTTGCCCGACGTGTCAAATGGATTTCGTAAAATCGGAAGACATCATATCGGCCGTTGCCGGCTACGCCTACTGCGTCATAGACCCTGATGGTGAGGAGCGCGAAGCGCGTCTCCGGACGATGCTGCGCATCGCCGAGCGAACTATGAAGGCCCGCATCTTCCCCGCGGCCATCCTTCGAGACGCCCGCTCTCGCGGGCTCCTCAGGATGAGGGGGAGAGCACCCATAACGCAGGTAGGCTACTGTGCATGGGGTTGTTTTAGAGCTTTTTGTTGTCGGGCCGCGGAGGCCTCAGGCCGGACCCGGTCTCATCCGCCTCAGCTGTCGACCTTCAGCGCGGCAATGAAAGCTTCCTGCGGGATGTCGACTTTGCCGAACTGCCGCATCTTCTTCTTGCCTTCCTTCTGCTTCTCCAGAAGTTTCCGCTTACGCGTGATGTCGCCGCCGTAGCACTTTGCGGTGACGTCCTTGCGCAGTGCGCGGACGGTTTCGCGGGCGATCACCTTGCCGCCGATCGCCGCCTGGATCGGGATCTGGAACATGTGCGGCGGGATCAGCTCCTTCATCTTCTCGACCATGGCGCGGCCGCGGCCTTCCGCGCGGGTGCGATGCACCAGCATCGAGAGCGCATCGACCGGCTCGCCATTGACCAGGATCTGCATCTTGACGAGATCGGCCGGCTTGTAGTCGGTGAGGTGATAGTCGAACGAGGCGTAGCCCTTGGAGACCGATTTCAGGCGGTCGTAGAAATCGAACACGACCTCGTTGAGCGGCAAATCGTACTTCACCATGGCGCGGGAGCCGACATAGGTGAGCTCCTTCTGCGAGCCACGGCGGTCCTGGCAGAGCTTCAGCACGCTGCCGAGATATTCGTCGGGCGTGAGGATCGTGGCCTCGATCCAGGGCTCGTCGATCTCGGCGATCTTGACCACGTCCGGCATGTCGACGGGATTGTGGATCTCGATCTCGGCGCCGTCGGTCAGCTTCATCTTGTAGATGACGCTCGGCGCGGTCGCGATCAAATTGAGATCGAACTCGCGCGACAGCCGTTCCTGGATGATCTCGAGGTGCAACAGCCCGAGGAAGCCGCAGCGGAAGCCGAAGCCGAGCGCGGCCGAGGTCTCCATCTCGAAGGAGAAGCTGGCGTCGTTGAGGCGCAGCTTGCCCATCGCGGCGCGCAGGGTCTCGAAGTCGTCGGCATCGACCGGGAACAGGCCGCAGAACACGACCGGAATTGCCGGCTTGAAGCCCGGCAGCATCTCGGCGACCGGCTTCTTGTCGTCGGTGATGGTGTCGCCGACGCGGGTGTCGGCGACTTCCTTGATCGCGGCGGTGATGAAGCCGATCTCGCCGGGGCCGAGCTCGTCGACCTGCTGCATCTTCGGCGTGAAGAAACCGACGCGCTCGATGTCATAGGCTGCGCCCGTGCCCATCATGCGCACGCGGCTGCCCTTCTTCATGACGCCGTCGACGACACGGATCAGCACGACGACGCCGAGATAGACGTCGTACCAGCTATCCACCAGCAGCGCCTTCAGGGTGGCGTCGCGGTCGCCCTTGGGCGCCGGCAGGCGGGTGACGATGGCCTCCAGCACATCGGGCACGCCGAGGCCGGTCTTGGCCGAGATCATCACCGCGTCCGACGCGTCGATGCCGATGACGTCCTCGATCTGCTGCTTGATCTTTTCCGGCTCGGCGGCCGGAAGGTCGACCTTGTTCAGGACCGGGACGATCTCGTGATTGTTGTCGAGTGCCTGATAGACGTTGGCGAGCGTCTGCGCTTCCACGCCCTGGCTGGCGTCGACCACGAGCAGGGAACCCTCGCAGGCCGCCAGCGACCGCGAGACTTCATAGGCGAAGTCGACATGGCCGGGCGTGTCCATCAGGTTGAAGATGTAGTCCTTGCCGTCCTTGGCGCGGTACGAGAGCCGGACGGTCTGCGCCTTGATCGTGATGCCGCGCTCGCGCTCGATGTCCATGGAATCGAGCACCTGCTCCTTGCCGGCCATTTCGCGCTCGGACAGGCCGCCCGTCATCTGGATCAGGCGGTCGGCCAGCGTCGATTTGCCATGGTCGATATGGGCGACGATGGAGAAATTGCGGATGTTGGAAATGGGGGCGGTCGTCATGGGGCGCGGGATACCACTCACATCCCCGTGCGGCAACCATATTACTGTATTTTCAGGGCCTTTCTTCACGCCAAGCTGATTCCACGGCGGCTCAAAAAGCGCTACGCAACGAACCATGTCGACGACTTCGATCCTGCCCGCCGGAACGCACGCGAAAAGCGCTTTGAACCCCAGGCGGCTCGTGGCCCGGCTGGTTGCCAGTGCCACCGATCCCAAAACCCGTCTGTGGCTGGTGATCCAGCTCGCCGTCCTTCATGCAGTGATCTGGACCTTCATCCTGATCAATCTGAAGGCCGCGCAGGACGTTCATATGGACGTCGCAGAAGCCTATGCCTGGGGCCAGAAATTCCTGCTCGGCTACGGCAAGCACCCGCCGCTATCGGGCTGGATCGCCGGCCTCTGGTTCATGGTCTTCCCGCCGAAGGATTGGGCGACCTATGCGCTCGCGATGGTGACCGTCAGCGCCGGCATGGTGATCTGCTGGCTAATCGCGCTGCGCGTGGTTGACGCCCGGCGCGCGTTCCTCGTCCTGGTGATGACCGCGCTCTACCCGATCTTCAATTTCAAGGGTTTCAAGTACAACCCGGATTTGTTGCAGCTCGTCACGCTGCCGCTTCTCGTGCTCGCCTATCTCAATGCGTTCGAGAAGCGGAGCTGGCAATCCGGCGTCCTGCTCGGACTCGCCGGTGCGCTCGCGCTGATGACGAAATACTGGGTGCTGACCATGATCGGCGCCATCGGCCTCGCCGCGCTGATCCATCCGGACCGCGTCAGATTTCTGGCCTCGCCGGCGCCCTGGGTTGCGATCGCAACGCTCCTCGTCGCGATGATCCCGCATGGCATCTGGCTGGCTGGCGTGCATTTCGTGCCGCTGACCTATGCCGGCGACACCTATAGCCTCACCGATCGCGCCCAGATCAACGAGCTCGTGCGCGGCTATGCCCTGCACAATTTTGCGCTGCTCGCTCTCCCGGTGGCGCTGGCGGCGCTCGCGATGGCGCTGGTGCCGCCGTGGTGGAGATTGCTCCTGCAGGATCCCCTGGCGATCGTCACCCGCGCCTGGGCGCGCGGTGACAATCCAGGCGTCGACGTCTCGCAGGCGCTGAACATCTGGATCATCCAGATCATCGTCGCGGCCGGCCCGCCGCTGGGCGCGCTCGCCTTCGGCATCTACATGAAGACCGACTGGGGGATCTCGCTGTTCTTCCTGGTGCCGTTGGCGCTGGTGTCGATCCCGGCGCTGCGCGTGCAGCGCGCGAGCCTGTTCAACGTCACAGCGATCTGGCTCGTGCTGTCGCTGGCAACACTCGCCGCCTCGCCCTGGATCGCCGCACGCGAGATGGCAGCGAATGCCGGCAACACCGCGACCTATGGCGCGCGCTCGGAGCTTGCGCGCGAATTGACGCAGGCCTGGCGCACCCGCTTCGGCTCGCGCTGGCCAATCGTCGCCGGCACCATGGAAACGATTCAGCCGATGGCGTTCTACAGCCCCGATCATCCGAGCCCGTTCACGCCGAACGAAGCCTGGAGCTCCGGCCTGACCTCGGCGGAGGACGTCAAGCGCCTCGGTTTCATCGGCGTGTTCGATCCGACCGACGGCCGCGCGAACGATTTCGACAAATGGGTCAAGGAGACCGCGCCGAACGCCGAGCGGATCGTGATGACGACGCGCCGTTTCACCCACGGCAAGGCAGGCCCTGCGATGACGTGGAACGTCTACATCGCGCCGCCAGGAGGGTAACTCTTCTCGCGCCGCAAGCTGTCGAGTGGGCAAAGGCGCGCAGCGCCGTGCCCACCACTTCTGTCGAAAAATTGGAGACATGGTGGGCAGGCTTCGCTTTGCCCACCCTACGCAGCTTCACCCGGCCACGCGAGACTTGCCTTACGTCCCTTCCTCGTTGAACTTGCTTTCAACGAGTTCGGTGATCGCGGTGAGCGCGGCTTCGGCGTCATCGCCCTTGGCTGAAACTGTGATCGTCGTGCCGGGCCCAGCGGCCAGCATCATCAATCCCATGATCGAAGTGCCGCCGACGGTCTCGCCGCCGCGCGTCACCCAGACCTGCGCGTTGAAGCGCTCGACCGCTTGCACGAATTTTGCGGACGCGCGCGCGTGCAGACCGCGCTTGTTGATGATCAGCAGCTCTTTGGAGATCGCCCCTTCGGGCACGCCCGCTCCCGCAGGAAGACCGGCCTCACTTCCGAGTGGCGCGTCGTCGTTCATTTGCCGGCGAGCACGCGGCTGGCGATGGTGACGTATTTGCGGCCCGCTTCCTGGGCCATCGCGATTGCGTCGGGCAGCGCGCGCTCCTCGCGCACCTTGGCGAGCTTTACCAGCATCGGAAGATTGATGCCTGCGAGCACTTCGACCTTGGGTCGGCTCATGCAGGAAATTGCAAGGTTGGACGGCGTGCCGCCGAACATGTCGGTGAGGATCGCAACGCCGTCGCCGGAATCGACGCGATTAACCGCTTCGATAATGTCGCTTCGACAGAGATCGGAATCATCCTCGGCGCCGATCGTAATCGCTTCGATTTGCTTTTGTGGGCCCATGACATGCTCAAGCGCTGCCTTGAACTCGTCGGCAAGGCGCCCGTGGGTCACAAGTACTAGACCAATCATCGGAAAACTCCTCGCGGGCGCTTTTGGTGCGCCGCACGAACGCGCCACTTTGACCATCCAGAGCCCCCGCGCAAGAGGGGATGTTGCGTATCTCCCTGAATCTAGACGGATGGATGAGGGGAGGTCGCCGAGCTATTCGGTCGCGATAGTGGGGTTCATATGGTTACCATTTCCCTTCAAACAATCGCCCGAAGGGTTAACGGAAGATGAACTCTTGGTAGTGGTCAAGGCAGCGACAACCAGGGAGAGGGGCTGGTAACCGGCTCCGACCGGGATTCGCGGTAATTCGACACCGGAAATGGTGATTTTCAGGGCTTCCGGTGGCGGCAGGCGCTCCGCGTCGGGCGCGGCGAGATCGACCACGAGGCCGACGGTCGCATGCTCCACGAAGTCGCAGCGGCGGATGCCGAGGCCCCGGACCTCGATCAGGCCGGCCAGGACGGCGGCAGGGCGGACTACAATTTCGTTGCCAACTGTCGCCAGATGGACACGGTCATCGCCCACCAAAACGGCCTCTTCGACCACCCCGGCGCGGCCTGCCATGATCAAATCGAAGGCAAGGCGCGACTTACCCGCGCCCGAGGGCCCCCGGATCAGCACAGCCATGTTTCCTATTCTGACCGCGGAAGCGTGGACGCTGGCGCTGTCCTCGCTCATAGCGCCGGCAGCCTCACCACGAAGCGCGCGCCGGCGACGGTGGGCACGCCGTCGGCGTCAGGGGGACCAGCGCGATTCTCCGCCCAGATGCGTCCGCCATGGGCCTCGATGATCTGCTTGGAGATCGACAAGCCGAGGCCGGAGTTCTGGCCGAAGCCCTGATGCGGACGATCGGTGTAGAAGCGCTCGAAGATGCGCTCCAACGCGTCCTCGCGGATGCCGGGGCCGTCATCGTCGACCACGATCTCGATCTCGGTCCGCACGCGGCGACAGGTCATGCGAACCTTGTTGCCGGGCTCGGAGAAGGACTGCGCGTTCGACAAGAGATTGGCGATCACCTGCCCGAGTCGCGAATCGTGGCCGGTCACGGACAGGCCGTCGCTCGGGCCGCGGCCCTCGAAGCGGGCTTCGACCGCGACGTCGTGGCCGAGCTTGGTCTCGTTGGCGACCGAGGTGAGCGTCGTCAGCAGGCGCTTCAGATCGACGGGGATCGCATCCTGCCGCTGCAATTCGGCGTCGAGCCGGCTCGCGTCCGAAATGTCCGAGATCAGGCGGTCGAGCCGTTTCACGTCGTGCTCGATCACTTCCAACAGGCGCGCGCGGCTGGTGTCGTTGCGCGCCAGCGGCAAAGTCTCGACTGCCGAGCGCAACGAGGTCAGCGGGTTCTTCAGCTCGTGTGCGACGTCGGCGGCGAACATCTCGATCGCCTCGATGCGGCGATAAAGCGCATTGGTCATGTCGCGAAGCGCGCCGGAGAGATGGCCGATCTCGTCACGGCGGCGGGTAAAGTCGGGGATCTCGATGCGGGACTTGGTACGGCGGCGGACGCGCTCGGCGCTGTCGGCGAGGCGCCGCACGGGACCTGCGATCGTGCTTGCGAGCAGCAGCGACAGCATGATCATGACGGCGGCGGCGACGCCGCCGACTTTCAGGATCGCCAGCCGCTCGGCCGTGACCATCTGGTCGATGTCGTCGCCCTGGGTGGACAGCATCAGCGCACCATGGATGGCGCGCGAGCGCAGCACGGGCACCGCGACCGAGACGATCACCTCGCCGCGCGCATTGACCCGCACCATCGACCGCTTCTGGCCCTTCAGCGCATCGGCGACCTCGTCATAGCCGTTGCCGTTCTCTGGGCCGAGCTCGCGATAAAGCGGCAGGTCGCCGCGGTTGAGCCAGGTGCGCACCGAGGTCATGCCGCGTTCGAGGATGCCGGGCTTCTCGGATGGCGGTGGCAGGTCGTAGCGCAGCACGTTCTCGAGGTTACGGCTGTCGAGCAGGAGGATGCCGTTGGGATCGTAGATCCGCGCGCGCGTCTTGGTCGGCGAGATTAGTGTCCGCAGCACCGGCGCCACGCGCTCCGGATTGATCGGGAAATCCAGCGGCGAATAGTCGTCCGAACCGCCATAGCTGTCGCCGAGCTTGAGGTCGAGCAGCCGGTCGGGGTCGATCGTGATGGCGTTGGTCTGCACCGTCGCGGAAGCCGCGATCGCGCCCGCGATGATTTCGCCCTGCACCAACAGGCTCTGCGCGCGCGCATCGATCAGGCCGGCGCGGAACTGCGACAGGTAAAGGATGCTCGCGACCAGCGCGACGAGTCCGGCGAGGTTCAGCGAGACGATGCGGCGGGTGAGGCTCGAGAAGGAGAGCGCGAAGAAGAACTGCCCGGCGCGCTTGAGCCAATTCAGCGGCCGCCAGCCTTGCGCGACCTGCTTCTCCTCAGCCGAATGGTCCTGAACGCCCGCGGACGCGACGTCCTCGGCGTTCAGGCTGGAATCAGGCTGCGTCCGGTCAAGCAATGCTTACGCCCGCGTTAGGACTGTGTGCGTTTGGTCCCCGCATCTTAGCCGAGACCGACAACCCCGTCAGTCCGCAATGTCCCCGAAAGAGGCGCGCTCGCCTCAGGCTTCCTTGAAGCGATAGCCGACGCCGTAAAGCGTCTCGATCATCTCGAACTCGTTGTCGACCACCTTGAATTTCTTGCGCAGCCGCTTGATGTGGCTGTCGATGGTGCGATCGTCGACATAGACCTGGTCGTCATAGGCCGCGTCCATCAGCGCGTTGCGGCTCTTCACCACGCCAGGCCGGGTCGCCAGCGCCTGGAGGATCAGGAATTCAGTGACCGTCAGCGTCACCGGCTCGTTCTTCCAGGTGCAGGTGTGTCGTTCGGGATCCATGCGCAGAAGACCGCGATCGAGCGCCTTGGCGTCGTTCTCCTTCGGCGCGGCGGTCGGATCCTTTGGCGCCGAGCGGCGCAGCACCGCCTTGACGCGCTCGACCAGCAGCCGCTGCGAGAACGGTTTGCGTATGAAATCGTCGGCACCCATCTTGAGGCCGAACAGCTCGTCGATCTCCTCGTCCTTGGAGGTGAGGAAGATCACCGGCAGATCGGATTTCTGGCGCAGCCGCCGCAGCGTCTCCATGCCGTCCATGCGCGGCATCTTGATGTCGAGGATGGCAAGATCGGGCTGCGTGGTGCGGAAGCCGTCCAGCGCGGAGGCGCCGTCGGTGTACGTCATGATGCGGTAGCCTTCGGCTTCCAGCGCGATCGAGACGGATGTGAGAATGTTGCGGTCGTCGTCGACCAAAGCGATTGTGGGCATGAGCCTCTGCTTTCCGTTGGGGTCGTGATCTAAAACGGCGAGCAATTCAGAGATGCGCCGTATACATGGGCCCCCAACCCGGGGTTCGAACCTTGTCACCGAGCAATGCAAGCTGGGCTGAAGTGTGACCAAAGTTCCTCGAAACGCAGCGAAGCAGCCGCGATCCGACCCATAACCAAGCCCCGTTTAACCCCGAAAAGGCCGGCCTTGCAACCCGTAAAAGCCGGAAAACCGAAGAGAATCAGATGCAACCGACCTCCGATTTCGACCCCGGACAGCTCGCCAAATCGCTGTTGCGGCGCTCCCGGCAGGGGGCGCTCGCGACCCTGATGCCCGGCAACGGCGATCCCTATTGCTCCCTGGTCAATCTGGCGAGCCACCCCGACGGCTCGCCGATCCTGCTGATCTCGCGGCTCGCCGTGCATACCAAGAACATCCTCGCCGACGGGAGGGTCTCGTTGATGCTGGACGAGCGCGCCCCTGGCGATCCGCTGGAAGGGGCCCGGATCATGCTGTCGGGACGGGCAGAGCTGGGAACGGAAGGCGAGCTGGAGCTCCTGCGACGGCGCTACCTTGCCGCCCATCCGTCCGCAGAAGACTTTGTTTCGTTTCAGGATTTTTCCTTCTTCCGGATCAGGCCGTCCGGAACCCATCTGGTTGCGGGATTCGGCCGTATCGTCGATCTGAAGCCTGAGCGGTTCCTCACGGACCTCGCCGGCGCCGATGAGCTGCTTGAAGCCGAGGAGGGCGCGGTCGCGCACATGAATGCCGACCATCGCGATGCCATGGCTTTGTATGCGACAAAATTGCTCGATGCAGCCGAGGCCGACTGGCGCTGCACTGGCTGTGATCCCGAGGGCCTCGACATGCAGTCGGAACAGGTCGTGCTGCGGCTCGAGTTTCCGGAGCGGGTGACTGATGGCAACGCGCTGCGCAAGATCCTGGTGAAGCTGGCGGGCGAGGCGCGGGCCAAGGGCGGTTAGCTTGAACGGCGGCGTCGCTCGCCGCGACCCATGGTCAAGCAATATGGCCTGGGTCGGCAACGAGAGCTTTCATGACGCGATATTTACGTTTGGCGCTGGCAGCCGGGCTTGCGCTCGCGCTCGGCGCATCCTTCTCCACATTTGCCACGGCCCAGAATCTCGCCACGCAAAGCGCCAGGATCAACGAGCTCAGCCGAGCCGGCAAATATGCGGAGGCGCTGCCGCTGGCACAGGCCATGGTGGCAAGCCTCGAGAAAGGCAACAACAGCCGCGATCTCGCGGGTGCGCTGAACAACCTTGCCCAAATCAATGCCGCGCAGGGTCACGACGATCAGGCCGAGCCGCTTTACAAGCGCGCCGTCGCGCTGATGGAAAAATCCCTTGGCCTCGACGCGGTGGAGATCGCGCCCGAGCTGAACAACCTCGCAGCGCTCTATCAGCGCCAGCAACGCTTCGCCGACGCCGAGCCGCTGTTCAAGCGTGCGCTCACCATCCGCGAAAGGACACTGCCGCGCGAACATCCCGATGTCGGCCAGTCCCTCAACAATCTCGCCACGCTCTACGTGAAGCAGGAGCGCTATGCCGACGCCGAGCCCTTGTTCCAGCGCGCGCTTGCCATCTACCAGAAGGCCGGAGGCCCAGAGCATCCCGCTGTGGCGACGCTGCTGAACAATATCGGCCAGCTCGATCGCAACCTCAACCGTGATGCGGACGCCGAAGCGCCGATCAAGCGCTCGCTCGCGATCCGAGAAAAGGTGCTGGGCGCCGATCATCCCGATGTTGCGCGCTCGCTCAACAACCTCGCAGGGCTCTACGAGCACGAGCAGCGCTACGCCGATTCCGGGCCCCTCTATCGCCGCGCGCTGTCGATCCGCGAGCGCGCGCTCGGGCCCGATCATCCTGACGTCGTGACGTCGATCGGAAATCTTGCGTACTTCCTGCAAGTGTCGGGAAAGACCGCCGATGCATTGCCGCTTGCAGAAAAGACGCTGGCCAACAATGGCACGCAGCTCCGCGTCGTGCTGCCGGTCCTTTTTGCCGCGCGGCAGCAGCAATTGCTGCCTGACGACGAGGCGCTGGACGAAGCGCTTGCCGCCATCCAGCGCGGCACGCAATCCTCTGCCGCGTCGGCCGTGAACAAGCTCGCGGTGCGGCTCGCCGCCGGCAGCGACCGGCTCGCCGAGCTGGTGCGGCGAGATCAGGATCTCGCCGCAGATGCCGACACGCTCGACAAGGCGATCATTGCCGCAGTGTCAAAGCAGCCCGTGCAGCGCGATGCGGCCGGCGAGCAGCGCAACCGGCAGCGCCTTGCGGCGATCGCAAGCGAGCGCGCGAGCTTGCAGAAAACGCTTGCCGTCGAATTCCCGGATTACGCCTCGCTCTCCAATCCGTTGCCGCTGGCGGTAAAGGAGATCCAGGCGCTCTTGTCGGCCGATGAAGCGATGGCGCTCTATGCCATCGTCGACAAGGAGAGCTACGTCATCGCGATCACGCGCGAAGGCGTCGATTGGAAACGGATTGCGCTCGGTACTGACGCGCTTGCGCAAAAGGTCTCGGCGTTCCGTAAGGGGCTCGACGTCGGCAAGGCGCGCGATTCCTCCGGCAAGTCGGGGCTGTTCGATCTCGCGCTTGCCAACGAGCTCTATGTCACGCTGCTCGGCCCCGTCGAGATGCTTACAAAGGACAAGCGCAGCCTGCTGGTGGTCCCCTCCGGCGCGCTGACGGCACTGCCGTTTCATCTGCTCGTCACCGAGAAGCCGCGAGCTGCGATCCCGGAGACGCTCGAAGGCTATCGCAGCGCTGCGTGGCTGTTGCGGCGCCAGGCGGTCTCGGTGTTGCCCTCGGTGGTCAGCCTGAAGTCGCTGCGTGCCTTTGCGCGCAGGGATCAGAACATCAAGCCAATGACCGGCTTTGGCGATCCCCTGTTCAATCCTGCGCAGGAGGCGCCCGCGGACCGGCGCGCGACGAAGACTGCGGCGCGCAGCATTGCGACGCTTGCCTATACCGATTTCTGGCGCGGTGCTGGCGTCGATCGCGCGCGGCTTGCACAGGCGTTGCCGCAACTGCCTGATACGGCGGACGAGCTCAGCGCCGTGGCGAAGGACGTCGGTGCCGCCGCCGCCGATGTCCATCTCGGTCGCGATGCCAGCGAGACGACGCTGAAGCGGGCAGCGCTTGCCCAATACAGCATCATCTATTTCGCCACCCACGGCCTCGTCGCCGGTGACGTCAAGGGATTGGGCGAGCCTTCGCTTGCGCTCTCGATGCCGGATCAGCCGACCGACTTCGACGATGGTCTCCTCACGGCAAGCGAAGTCGCGCAGCTCAAGCTCAATGCGGACTGGGTCGTGCTGTCGGCGTGCAACACCATCGCTGGCGACAAGCCGGGTGCGGAAGCGCTGTCGGGATTGGCGCGAGCGTTCTTCTATGCCGGCGCGCGCGCACTTCTGGTCTCGCATTGGGCGGTTGATTCCGAAGCCGCCACCCGGCTGACCACATCGACTTTCGATTTGCTCAAAAACGAACCAGGACTCGGCCGAGCCGAAGCGTTGCGGCGCGCGATGTTGGCCTACCTCGATGACACCTCCTCACCGCGCAATGCCTATCCCGCGATCTGGGCGCCCTTCGCGCTGATCGGAGAAGGTGCGGTACGATAGAAACAGCACTGGAAATACAGTGGCAGATTGTGCGTTGCAAAATCTCCGACAACGCTGATTTGCCCATTTGGTTGCGCGATCATCGGTCGTTTTCGACGCGCGCGCTTCAGAGCGGGCACGCGCGACTTTTGGCCCAGCCCTTGAATAAACCAAATCCTACGGGATCAGCTTGGCAACGTCAGCGTTCATCAGTATTACGTCGTCCAGCCGAGGCCGGACGGCCTATTATTCACGGTGGCCGCGATGGATGGCGCTCAAAGATGATCGCGCCAGTAATGCGGGTTCTAGGAGGATTTTTCGTGCAAGAGACGGGCGTGCGCAACGGTGCCTTCGGCGCCGACAAATTCGGCTTAAAGAATCTCAAGCGGGTTCATTGGAACCTCGGCGCGCCGCAACTTTGTCAGTACTCGCTCTCCGCCGGAGAAGCGGTGCTCTCCGCCGATGGCGCGCTCTGCGCGGATACCGGTGAGTTCACGGGCCGCAGCCCGAAAGACAAGTTCACGGTGCGCGACGCCACCACCGACAAGAAGATGTGGTGGGCCGGCAATCAGTCGATCACCGCCGAGCAGTTCGAGACGCTCTATCAGGATTTCCTCAAGCACGCCGAAGGCAAGAGCCTGTTCGCGCAGGACCTCTATGGCGGCGCCGATCCGGCCTACCGGATCAAGACGCGCGTCTTCACCGAGCTCGCCTGGCACTCACTGTTCATTCGCACGCTCCTGATCCGCCCGGAGGCGATCGAGCTGTCGACCTTCGTGCCCGAGCTCACCATTATCGATATGCCGAGCTTCCGCGCCGATCCGAAACGTCACGGCTGCAAGTCGGAGAACGTCGTCGCGATCGACTTCGCCCGCAAGATCGTGCTGATCGGCGGCTCCTATTATGCCGGCGAGATGAAGAAGTCGGTCTTCACCACGCTGAATTATTACCTGCCCGAGCGCGGCGTGATGCCGATGCACTGCTCGGCCAATGTCGGATCGAAGGGTGATACCGCGATCTTCTTCGGCCTGTCCGGCACCGGCAAGACCACGCTGTCGGCCGACCCGAACCGCACACTGATCGGTGACGACGAGCACGGCTGGGGTCCCAACGGCGTGTTCAATTTCGAAGGCGGCTGCTACGCCAAGTGCATCAAGCTGTCGCAGGAAGCCGAGCCCGAGATCTATGCCGCCTCGACGCGCTTCGGCGCGGTGCTCGAGAACTGCGTGCTCGACGAGGACACTCGCGTCGTCGATTTCGACAACGGCTCCAAGACCGAGAACACTCGCTCGGCCTATCCGCTCGACTTCATCCCCAACGCCTCGCGCACCGGCCGCGCGCCGCAGCCGAAGAACGTGGTGATGCTCGCCGCCGACGCTTTCGGCGTGCTGCCGCCGATCGCAAAGCTCTCGCCGGCGCAGGCCATGTACCACTTCCTGTCCGGCTACACTGCGAAGGTCGCGGGCACCGAGCGCGGTCTCGGCAATGAGCCGCAGCCGGAATTCTCGACCTGCTTCGGCTCGCCGTTCCTGCCGCTCGATCCATCCGTCTACGGCAACATGCTGCGCGACCTGATCGCCCAGCACAATGTCGACTGCTGGCTGGTCAATACGGGGTGGACCGGCGGCAAGTACGGCGTCGGCTCGCGCATGCCGATCAAGGTGACGCGCGCGCTGCTCACCGCCGCGCTCGACGGATCGCTTCGCAACGTCGAATTCCGCACCGACAAGTATTTCGGCTTCGCGGTCCCGACCGCGCTGCCGGGCGTGCCGAGCGAGATCCTCAACCCTGTCAACACCTGGAAGGACAAGGATGAGTTCGACAAGACCGCCCGCGCGCTGGTCGGCATGTTCCAGAAGAACTTTGCCAAGTTCGAAGCCCAGGTCGACGCAGAGGTGCGCGCCGCAGCGCCTGACGTGAAGCTGGCGGCGGAGTAACGTCGTTCTGCCGAAATCCAAAAGGGCGGCCGAGAGGCCGCCCTTTTTGTTTGGGAACCGTATATCGCAAAAGCATCTACGCCTTGAAATACGCGATCTGAGTGGTGGTCGCTAGCAGGCGGCCGTTGGGCGACCACAGCTCGCCGGTCTGGTCGCCATAGCTCTTGTGAAAGATCTTGGCGTCGGCCGTCGCGAGCACGCGCGTGATGTCTTCCACGGCGAGCTCTGCCGCGTCCGTGTGAAAGTATGTCGTCAGCGACACCGTGCCGAATGGCACGAGTTCGCGCCGCGCGTGGAAGATGCGGCCGAAGAACGCATCCGACATCGCCATCACCGACAGCATGTCGAGCTTGCGCGGCGTGCTGTCACTGATCCACACCTTCGAATAGGTGCTGGCTAGTTCTTCCTTCGCGGCGCCGATTCGCATCTCGCCCTCGACGAAGCGGAATTCGTACTGGTTGGCCCAGGACGCCTTGATCTTGGGAAAGGGCAGCGTCTCTTCAAACGGCGTCGCGTCAGGAAACTGAGCCACTTGATGCGACCAGGAGGAACGGCGTTCGGCAAAGACGGCGGTGGCAAGCGTTGCGACCTCGCCGCCATCTTGTGACAGCTCGACGCACCAATGCTGGCTGGAGCGATTGGCCTTCACCAGTCGCACGTCGAGATCGAACGCACCCTTCGCGATCGGCGCGCAGTAGTTGACGGTCACCGAAAGCGGATCGCCGGCAGCCTGCGGATGGTCGATCAGCGCGCGCAAGATCGTCGCGGCGGTGGCGCCGCCGAACGGGCCGACGAAGGCCCAGTAGTCGTCACTGGTATGTCCCTGCCAGCAACTGTCGCCGGCGCTGACGCGTGTCGCTTCGTCGAAGAGGTGCGGGAGTTTGGCGTGCATTCCTGGTCCTCGATACCTGCCGCACCGTCATTGCGAGCGCAGCGAAGCGATCCAGCCTGCGTCCGCGGAAAAGATCCTGGATTGCTTCGCTGCGCTCGCAATGACGAGCATTGGGCCGGGGGTGACCATCACTGAAACCGGCCCCCGGAGATGATGATGGTCATATCATCATCGTCAGGGAATTATGCAATGACCTCGCGGGTAACCCAGATTTCGCGCCGCGGAAAAATCAGCCCGTCGCGCCGCGCTGATCCTCTGCTTCCTGAAAGGCGGGCGTCGTCGGATGCACCGGAACGTTCCAGATCTCCTCGGCATATTCGCGGATGGTGCGGTCGGAAGAGAACCATGCCATGCGCGCGACGTTGAGGATGGAGGCCCGTGTCCAGGCCGGCGCCATCTGCCAGCGCGCGTCGATGCTGCGTTGCGTCTCGTAGTAGGATTCGAAGTCGGCGCTGACCATGTAGTGGTCGAGATAGCGCAGCGCGTGCGCGATGGATTCGAAGCGGCTGGCCTCGCCGGGCGAAAACTCGCCGCCACCGATCGAATTGATGGCGCGCGAGAGCTGCGGAGATTTGCGGATCACGTCTGCGGCATCCAGGCCCTGCTTGCGCCGGATCATCACGTCGCCGGCCTCCATGCCGAAGATCGCGATGTTCTCCGCGCCGACCTGGTCGCGGATCTCGATATTGGCGCCGTCGAGGGTGCCGATCGTGATGGCTCCGTTCAGCGCCAGCTTCATATTGCCGGTGCCGGAGGCTTCCATGCCGGCGGTCGAGATCTGCTCGGAGAGATCGGCCGCGGGAATGATCACCTCGGCGAGGCTGACATTATAGTCGGGCAGGAAGGCGACCTTGAGCTTGCCGCCGATCGCAGGATCGTTGTTGACGACCTCGGCGACGTCGTTGATCAGCTTGATGATCAGCTTGGCGTAGCGGTAGCTCGCCGCCGCCTTGCCGGCAAAAATCTTCACACGTGGCACCCAGTTGCCGTCGGGATTGTCCTTGATCGCCTGGTACAGCGCGACCGTCTCGATGATGTTGAGGAGCTGGCGCTTGTACTCGTGGATACGCTTGATCTGCACGTCGAACAGCGCGCTCGGGTCGACCTTGATGCCGAGCCGCTCGCCGATCACGCGCGCGAGCGCCGTCTTGTTGTGATGCTTGACGCTGCGGAATTTTTGCTGGAACGCGACGTCGCTGGCACGTGCTTCCAGCAGCGTCAATTGCGTGGGATCGTCGAGCACGGCCTCGCCGCAAGCCTCGCGCAAGAGATCCGTGAGCTTCGGATTCGCCAGCATCAGCCAGCGGCGGAAGGTGATGCCGTTGGTCTTGTTGGTGATGCGGCCGGGATAGAGATGGTTGAGATCGTGAAACACGGTCTCGCGCATCAGGTCCGAATGCATCGCCGAGACGCCGTTGATGCGGTGCGAGCCGACGAAGGCGAGCTGGCCCATGCGCACGCGGCGGCCGCTCTTCTCGTCGATCAGCGAGACCGAGGCGCGGAAGTCGATGTCGCCGGGGCAGCGCGCTTCGGCCAGCGCGAGGTGCTGGACGTTGATGCGGTAGATGATCTCGAGATGCCGCGGCAACAACCGCTCGAACAGCTCGACCGGCCAGGTTTCCAGCGCTTCCGGCAGCAGCGTGTGGTTGGTATAGGAGAGCGTGGCGACGGTGATCTTCCATGCCTCGTCCCAGCGGAAATTGTGCAGGTCTATCAGGATCCGCATCAACTCGGTCACGGCAAGGGACGGATGCGTGTCGTTGAGCTGCACCGCGACCTTCATGGACAGGCTGCGCAACTGTCCGTCTGCGGAGAGATGCCGCTTGACGAGATCCTGGAGCGAGGCCGAGACGAAGAAATATTCCTGGCGAAGGCGCAGCTCGCGGCCCGCGGGGCTCTCGTCATTCGGATAGAGGAACTTGCAGATCGCTTCCGCGCGCGCCTGCTCGGACGATGCGCTGACATAGTCACCCGAATTGAACACGTCGAGCTTCAGCGGATCGGGCGAGCGCGCCGACCATAGCCGTAGCGCGTTGACGTGCTGGCCGCGCCAGCCGACGATCGGCGTGTCATAGGCGATCGCCTGCACGGTCTCGGCCGGATGCCAGATCGAGCGGTCGCGGCCCTTGTCGTCGACATGCTCGACTCCGCCGCCGAAATGGACGTGATAGACGACTTCCGGCCGTTGCAATTCCCAAGGGTTGCCGAAGCTCAGCCATTCGTCCGGATATTCCTGCTGCCAGCCCTGATTGATGATCTGGCGGAACAGGCCGTAATCGTAACGGATGCCGTAGCCGATCGCGGGGATCGACAGCGTCGCCATGCTCTCCATGAAGCAGGCCGCGAGCCGGCCCAAGCCGCCATTGCCGAGCGCGGCATCCGGCTCGCATTTGCGCAGCTCTGGGAGCGAGACGCCGAGATCGCCGAGTGCGACCTCGAAGATATTGAGCAATCCCATGTTGTTCAGCGCGTCGGTGAAGAGACGGCCGATCAGGAATTCGAGCGAGAGGTAGTAGACGCGCTTGCGGCCGGCATCGTAGCTGCGCTTTTCCGCGCTGAGCCAGCGATGCACGATGCGGTCGCGCAGCGCGAGAGCTGCGGCCTGGTACCAGTCGTGCCTGGTCGCCATGCCCGCGTCCTTGCCTATGGCAAGGCGCAGCTTTGCCAGGATCGCACCCTTGATCTCCGTCAGCGCCAGCTCGTCGATGGGCTGACCGGCTGCGGGAAAATTCGGCTGGAACGATTGCTCTTGCAAAACAGTCACTTCCTGGTCTCGGGACACACAACAAAGTTTACGCGCCAAATCGTGCGCGGCAAAACCTTACGCGGCTCGTCGCGGGAGCGGAACCGTGCCGCCGCAACCGTGCACCGCGCCGGCGTCAATTTATGCAAGGAATGGGCCGCTTTGGGAACCCGGTCGCGCACGGAGAGGCCCGGATTTTCGTGCTAGAGTGGTGAAGGATTCAGCCCTTGGTGTGGAGGGAGGATAGGTCCATGAGACTGCTGATCGAAATCGCCACGGCCGCCTTGCTCGTCATCTGCATCACCGCCTCCAGCGCTGCCTTTGCCGCCGACAGGATCGGCCGCAGCGCCGATGGCCTGAGCTGTGCGTTCTCCCTGCCGCAAAACGCCCCGCCCGCCGCGCGCTGCGCCGCCATCAAGCATCAGTGCGGCGGCAGGTTCTACGCGAATTATTGCGGCGACAGGATGCTGTCGGCGGCGAATTGAGCGGTTGAAAAGGAAGAAGCCGCCGACAGGGGCGGCCTCTGGGTCCTTTCCTGACTTACAGTCTTTCCCGCCGGCTATTTTTTCTGCTGTGCCAGCGCCCGGGCGACGCAAGCGTTGTACGCCTGCGTACTGCCGCCGGCGCCGTTGCGGCCGTATTCCCAGTTTCCGCTAACGGGATCGCAACGGCCGCCAATCTCGATCGCGCATTTTGATGGAATGTCCTTGCAGCCCTTGTCGGCGAGGGCCGCAGTCGTCCCAAACACCGAAACCGCAAGTGCGACCGCTATCGCGGTCATCAAATTCGAAGTCATGGCAATTCTCCCCCAATCTGACCATGCTTGGCCAGTGATCGGGAGTATGCCGAAAGTTCCCGCAAGCTCAACGCGGATGCATCGCAGCAACAAAGGCAGCGTGCGATCGATCCCCAGCCTTTCCGAGGGGATGGAGTTCGCGCTCGGTTCGTGCTCTCCACCTTGGCGAAGGCTCTCGCCAGAACGATGCCGTGGAGGCGCGGGAACGAATTAAGAACACTTTAGCAAGTCTTTGATATACCATTATGATTCGGTGTTCCGTCGACACAATATCTAGCGTCTGTCCGATTTCGCGAGGACTACATGTCCACCATTGCCTTTGATCAATTCGCCCTCACCCGAATTGGCGACTTCGCGCGCTCGCTGTCGCGGCTGCATCAGGCGGCGCGGCGCTACGCGGTCGATGACGATCAGATCGACCGCGAGTTCAACGCGGTGTGCCAGTCGATCTGGGGTTACACCATCGACGATATCAGCGATGACCTGTTCTCGGCCGAGGACCATCTGTTCCTCGACACGCTCGATGAGGCGCAGGCGCGCATTTTCGCGGCCGAGCAGGGTTATGACCTCGTCGACGATGCGGGCATGCTGACGGACTGGTGGGGCTTTTGCTGGATGATCCTCGCCGAGAAGCGCGGATTGCTCACGCCGGAAAACCGTGCCGCGGCGCGCGCGGCGATCGAGGAGAAATATCTGGCAGCGCCGAACGTGATCGGCGTGATCATCGGACGGTGATGCTCTCGCTCCTCATCCTGAGGAACCTGCGAAGCAGGCGTCTCGAAGGATGAAGGCCGAGATGCAACAGCCGGGCTTTCATGGTTCGAGACGCGCGTTCCGCGCTCCTCACCATGAGGGTCTCAGTTCAGCCCCGCGCGCCTGCCCGATTTCTGCGTCGGCGACGACTTCGGCACCGTCACATCCGGCGGCGTCTCGCGCACGATCTCCGGCGGTGGCGCGTCCGCCGCTACCGTCTCGGCGCGCACCGGCGCAACCTTCATCTCGCCGAGGCGGGAGCGGACCTGTGCGGTGAGGCCGGGATAAGAGGCGACCGGCGTGAAGTCGGCGGCCTGGTCGTTGCCGAGGCGAACGCCGGTATAGGCGACGAGACCGTCACTCGTCGCGATCACGTCGCCGGCCTTCAGGGACGTATCTAGCGCCAAATCAACCGGCGCAAGTCCGACCGGCTCGCGGCCATTGCATGTGCAGTCCGCGCGCAGCGCCTTGCGGAAGGCGAATGCGTTCTCGCTGTCGGCATAACGCTCGCCAGTCTGCGAAGTGGCGCCGTCGATGCTGGAGCCGAAATAGATCCTCGTCGTTGTGGCAGGACAGAACGCCTGACACATCTGCGCCGGCGAGGCCACGCCGCGCATCAGTGGAAAATACTTGCCGTCGCAGGTGCGCACGCAGAACGCCGGACCGGAACCGCCGGAGGCCGCACGCGTGGGCGAATCCTGGGCGGGCCCATTCGGCTGTGCTGCCGCGAAGGGATCGATATAGGAACTCGACTGCGGCGCGCTGCGCTGCGGACGCTGGAGTGCGTTGAAGAAGAAGTCGAACAGGCCCTCGGCGGACACGGGTGCTGGCGCCACGAGAAGCGGCGCGGCAACAGTTGTGGCCACAAGCATTGCGCGTTGCGGCCAACGCACATTGGAAAAATCTGTACGCAAGGCCCACTCCACCGGACGCAACGAACCCCACCGAGTGCAACGTGTCTCAGCGCTGATTCACCATAGTGCCGGATAGTAAATGAGCGGTGACCGTGGCGGTTGTTGGATCGAATCGCGTCAAGGCCGGGGTTAAGCCCAGGCGAGACAATGGATAGAGCCTTGCTGTGTCTCAGCTCTTCAAAAATTCCGATGCCTTGTAGAGCGAGCGGAATGGCAGGCCGGCTTGGCCGAAGGTATCGTTGGCGCCTTCCTCGCGGTCGACCATGGTCAGCACCAGCACCACATTGGCGCCGGCCTCGCGGACGGATTCCACGGCCTTCATCGCCGAGCCGCCGGTAGTGGTGACGTCCTCGACGATCACGACGCGCTTGCCGTCCAGCGTCTCGCCCTTGGCAAGACCTTCGACTGCCAGCTTCGCGCCGTGCTCCTTCGGCTTCTTGCGCACGAAGAAGGCCGCGATCGGATGACCCTTGATCCAGGAAATCTGCGCGAGCGCGCCCGCCAGCGGCACCGCGCCCATCTCCAGCCCGCCGATGAAATCGAGCTGGTCGTCCTTCAGCGCCTCATAGGTGAGCTCGGCAAGCAATGTCGCCCCTTCGGGGTCGAGCATGGTCGGCTTCAGGTTGAAATAGAAATCGCTCTTGCGGCCCGACGCGAGAGTCACCTCGCCGCGGCCGAAGGAGCGCCGGCGGATGATTTCGAACAAGCGGGCGCGGGAGGCTGATTTCGACACGACGGTCCCTCTGGGGCACTTTTGGAGGAGGCGGAATTTATCCGTCACAGGGCCGACATGCCAGAGGGGGATGGGCCCGCAAAACCACCGTCAACAGGGCATCGTCCGCGCCGTTTGGACAGCCACCATGCCGGACCGCTGGTTGTAAGGCCGCGACGTCCTGGAGTAGTGGGATGCCGGACAAAGCGGGAAGGAAAAGGCCAATGACCATCGAGCTCCACACCTGGAATACGCCGAACGGCCGGAAAATCTCGGTCGCGCTGGAGGAAATGGGGCTCCCTTACAAGGTCTTCCCGGTGAACATCACCAAGGGCGAACAGATGGCGCCCGAGTTCCTCAAGCTCAGCCCGAACAGCAAGATTCCCGCGATCGTCGACCCCGAGGGGCCGGACGGCAAGCCCGTCAGCGTGTTCGAATCCGGTGCCATCCTGCTCTATCTCGGCGAGAAGACCGGCAAATTCCTGCCGAAGCCGCTGGCGGCCCGCATCCCCGTCTACGAATGGCTGATGTGGCAGATGGGCGGCTTCGGGCCGATGCCCGGCCAGGTGCACCATTTCATTGCGCTGGAGAACGAGCAGGACCGCGCCTACGGGTTGAAGCGCTACATGGCCGAGACGCGTCGTCTCTACGGCGTGCTGGATCGACGGCTCGAGGGCCGCGACTACGTCGCGGGCGATCTCTCGGTCGCCGATTTCGCCATCCTGGGCTGGGCGTGGCGCCACCCGCGCCACAAGGTGGAGCTCGCGGACTTCCCGAACGTGAAGCGCTGGTACGAGGCCTTGATGGCGCGCCCTGCGGTGAAGCGGGGGATGGAGGCGAAACTGGATTAGTCCAGTCTACCGATCAGCTCGCATATCTCGCGCCCCGGAGGCAGTGCAGCGCGTAAGCGGTGCACTGCAGAGCCGGGGCCCATTCGGCAATAGGTCCCGGCTCTGCGCAGCAGCGCAAGGGCGCTGCAACGCGTCCGGGACACGAGCATGTGCTCTTCTTCAGCTCACACCCGCTTTGCTTCCACCGCCATCCGCACGGCAAGTCCGGCGAGCACCGTGCCCATCGGCCAGCGTTGCACCAGCATCCAGCTCGGGCGTGTCGCCAGGAACAGCGCGATCGAGCCGGCCGCGAGCGCGATCACGGCGTTGACGCTGACGCTGATCGCGATCTGGATTGCACCCAGTGCCAGCGACTGTGTTAGCACGGTGCCGGCGGCCGGGTCGATGAACTGCGGCAGCAGCGCCAGATACAGCATCGCGATCTTCGGATTGAGGAGGTTGGTCACGAACCCCATGGCGAACAACTTTCGCGGGCCGTCGACGGCGAGCTTCTCCACCTGGAACGGCGAGCGGCCGCCCGGCTTCACCGCCTGCCAGGCGAGCCAGAACAGATAGCCGGCGCCGGCGAGGCGCAGCGCGTCATAGGCGAAGGGAATGGCGAGCAGCAGCGCGGTGATGCCGAACGCCGCGCACAGCATGTAGAACACGAAGCCCAGTGCTACGCCGCCGAGCGAGACGATGCCGGCCGCCGGCCCCTGCGTGATCGAGCGCGAGATCAGATAAATCATGTTCGGCCCCGGTGTCAGTACGAGGCCGAGGCAAACGAGGGCAAAGCCGAGCAAGGCGGATGTGTGAGGCATCGATGAACTCGTGCGGGAGATGCACTATTCTAATATGCGAGGGCTCGCGCCGCCATTCCGCAATTGCACGGAGGACAATTCACTGATTAGGGCGCGTCGGCCTCAACGCTCCGGATGAACGCCGCAAAACACTCCATCGCCGAACGCAGCGGCTCCGCGACGGCAGGATCTGCGACGATGCGGTGCTCGTCCCAGGCGCCGCCGAGCAGGGGCAGCGTCACACAAGCTTCCCGTGCGATCCGGGCCGACATCGTCTCCAAGGTGAGCGTGAGGGCGGCGAGCGCGTGCGTGGCGCGCGGCGACGTGTTGATCAATGCGATCGGCTTGCCCGGAAATTCATGGCTTCCGACCAGCCAGTCGAGCGCATTCTTCAGGACGCCGGCGACACCGCGGGCATATTCGGGGCTGGAGATCAGGAGGCCATCCACGCTTCCAATGAAGTTGCGCATTGCCCCGACTGGGGCGGGAACGTCATCGCCATCGAGGTCCGGATTGAAGAAGGGCAGGACCCCAATTCCTTCGAAGGCCACCACGTCGACACCAACAGGTGCGAGCCGAGCCGCTGCACGCAACGCAGCCGCATTGCTCGAACCGGCCCGCAAGCTGCCGGAGATCGTCGCGATCTTCATCAGGGTGTCCGTCGTCAGTGCGCCTCGTCCCAATTGGTCGCCGCGCGGGCATCGACATGCAGCGGCACCGAGAGCAGCACGGCCGGGAAGGGCGCGTCCTGCATCACGTGCTGCACGACCGGCAACGTCGCTTCGACCTCCGCGTCCGGCACCTCGAAGATCAATTCGTCATGCACCTGAAGCAGCATCTGCGCGGAGAGTTTTTTTGCCGCGAGCGCGTCTTCCGCCCGCGTCATGGCGCGGCGGATGATGTCGGCGGCCGTACCCTGCAAGCGCGCGTTGATCGCGGCGCGCTCGTTGAAGGCGCGCACCGAGGCGTTGGATGCCTTGATATCAGGGTAATGACACTTGCGGCCGAACAGCGTCGTGACATAGCCGTGGCTCCGGCAGAAATCGCGCGTCTCGTCCATATAGGCGCGGATGCCGGGGAAGCGCTCGAAATACTTCTTGATGTAGGCTGAGGCCTCCTCGCGCGCGATACCGAGCTGGTTGGCAAGGCCGAACGCGGAGATGCCGTAGATGATGCCGAAATTGATCGCCTTGGCGCGGCGCCGGATTTCGCTCGGCATGCCCTTGATCGGCACGCCGAACATTTCCGACGCGGTCATCGCGTGAATGTCGAGCCCGTCCTTGAACGCCTGCTTCAGCACGGGAATGTCGGCGATCTCGGCGAGCAGCCGCAGCTCGATCTGCGAATAGTCGGCCGAGACCAGCTTGTGCCCGGGCGTCGCGATGAAGGCGCGGCGGATCTTTCGCCCGTCCTCGGTGCGCACCGGGATGTTCTGCAAGTTCGGCTCGTTCGACGACAGCCGGCCCGTGGTGGTCGCTGCCAGCGCGTAGGTCGTGTGCACGCGGTGGGTCTGCGGATTGACGTAATTCGGCAGCGCGTCGGTGTAGGTCGATTTCAGCTTCGAGACCTGGCGCCACTCCAGAATCTTCTTCGGGAAGTCGTGGCCCTGCTCGGCGAGATCATCCAGCACCTGCGCCGTCGTCGACCACGCGCCGGTCTTGGTCTTGGTGCCGCCCGGAAGTCCCATCTTGCCGAACAGGATGTCGCCAATCTGCTTCGGGCTGCCGACATTGACCGGCTCGCCGGCGATCTCCTGGATCTCGGCCTCCACCCGCGCCGCGGTCTGGGCGAAGTCGCCCGACAGCCGTGACAGCACCTGGCGGTCGATCGAGATGCCGCGGCGTTCCATGCGCGCAAGCACGCTGGTAAGCGGTCGCTCCAGCGTCTCGTAGACGGAGGTCATGTGCTCGGCGACAAGGCGCGGTGTCAGCACGCGCCACAAACGCAAGGTCACATCGGCGCGCTCGGCGGAATGCTCGGTTGCCTTGTCGATCGCGACCTGGTCGAAAGTGAGCTTGTTCTTGCCGCTGCCGATGAGCTCGCTTTCGCTGAGCACCGCGTGGCCGAGCCAGCGCTCGGCAAGCGATTCCAGCGCGTGCGAGCCCCGGCCGGCGTCGAGCACGTAGGAGATCAATTCCGCGTCGTCGTGGTTACACAGCGTGATGCCGGCCTGCGCCAGCAGCACCGTGATGAACTTGGCATTGTATCCGATCTTCAGGATGCCCTTCGACTCGAGCACGGGCTTCAGTGCCGCAACCGCCGCTTCGAATTTCACCTGGTCGGGCGCGAGCCCGGCATCGAACAGGCCGGCGCCGCCGCCGGGCGGCTTGTGGGCCAGCGGTACATAGACGGCATCGTCCGCGCCAAGCGCCAGCGCGATGCCGCAGATGTCGGCCTGCATCGGGTCTTCCGAGTTCGCCTTCACCTCGAGCGCGACATGGCCGGCGTCGTGGATGCGCGCGATCAGCGCCTTGAGCTGATCGAGGGTCGTGATCGTCTGATATTTGGCGCGGTCGATCCTGGTCCTGCGCGCGGCTTCCGCGCGGGCCTCGGCGAGCGACACCGGCGTGCCCTTGGGGCTTGCAGCCTTGTCCTCCTTCCCCGCGGCCTGGTTGCGCTCCGTGGGTACGGCTTGCGTCGATGCGCCAGATCCCGGAGCAAGTCCCGGCGCCGGCACGACGTCCGAGGGCGGCAGCGGCGAGAACACGCTGGCGCCGGTCTTGTAGCCGGGATCGGCCTCCACGTCGGCGGGATCGATCTGGGCGTATTCGGCGACGCGACGTGTCAGCGTCGTGAACTCCATCGCCTTCAGGAAGGCGACCAGCTTGCGCGCGTCGGGCTCGTGGACGGCGAGATCGTCCAGCGGCACTTCGAGATCGACCTTGTCGTCGAGCAGCACGAGCTGGCGCGAGATCCGCGCCTTCTCGGCGTTCTCGATCAGCGCCTCGCGCCGCTTCGGCTGCTTGATTTCGGTCGCGCGAAACAGAAGCTGCTCCAGGTCGCCATATTCGACGATCAGTTGCGCCGCGGTCTTGATGCCGATGCCGGGCACGCCCGGCACGTTGTCGGTGGAATCGCCGGCCAGCGCCTGCACCTCGACCACCTTCTCCGGCGGCACGCCGAATTTCTCGATCACCTCGGGAATGCCGATACGGCGATCCTTCATGGTGTCGTACATGGTGATCTTGTCATTGACGAGCTGCATCAGGTCCTTGTCGGAGGACACGATGGTCGTGACGGCGCCACGCTCGTTTGCCTGCCGCGCATAGGTCGCGATCAGATCGTCAGCCTCGAAGCCGACCTGTTCCAGGCAGGGCAGGTCGAAGGCGCGCACGGCCTCGCGGATCAGCGCGAATTGCGGGATGAGATCGTCCGGCGCGGGCGGCCGGTGCGCCTTGTAGTCGGGATAGATCTTGTTGCGGAAGGTGACCTCCGACTTGTCGAAAACGATGGCCAGATGCGTCGGCCGGTTGTCCGCGGGCATGTCGCGCAGCAGCTTCCACAGCATGTTGCAGAAGCCGAGCACGGCATTGACCTGCAAGCCGTCGGACTTGCGGTTGAGCGGCGGCAGCGCGTGATAGGCGCGGAAGATGTAGGAGGAACCGTCGACCAGGAACACATGGTCGCCCTTGCCCGCTGCCTTCGCCACCACGGGTTTGGCAGCAGGCTTGGCAGCAGCGGATTTGGTTTCTGCCTTTGTCTCGGACTTGGTTGTCTCGGACTTGGTTGTCTCGGACTTGGTTGTCTCGGACTTGGCGGCGGTTTTCGGGGAGCTCTTGGGCATGGCCGCAATGTATGAATTTTTGCGGCATTTGACAGCCTTGGAAGGGGGATTTTTGGGCTGCGGGCGCCACTATCCCCACTGTCATTCCCCGCGTAAGCGGGGAATCCAGTACGCCGCGGCCTATCGGTAGATACCCGCCGTCTCTGGAATACTGGGTCGCCCGGTCAAGCCGGGCGACGACAGCGGAGCGAGCGCTACTCCGCCGCCTGCAAAACCGGCCCCGCCTTCTTCGGCGCTATCCAGAAGGCGTCCGGACGCTCGAACAGGAAGTGGGCGTGCATGCGCAGCGCGGCCTGCCAGATCAGGAGCGCACCGGCGACGCCCGCAATGGTGACGATCAGCGACATCATGCCGATGTCGGGAACAACGCCAGTGCGCAGCAGCAGCGTTCGCGTCGCGGCCATCGGCAGGAAGAAGGCGAGATAGATCACGATCGAATGCTCGCCGCAGAACCGAAGGAAGTTGAGCCAGCGCGCATGCGCGAGCAGCGTGCCCATCGTCACGATGGCGCAGGCGCCGCAGAGGCCGAGCAGAAGCGAGACCACCGGCCATTCGCTTGCGCCGTATGCAACGAGACCCGCATCGACGAGCGCCCACGCGCCAAGCGTGGCGAGGGCAACGGCTGGATGCCTGCGCGCGCGATCCGACAAGGCGAACACGTAATCCGCAAACAGGTAGCCGGAGTAGAAATAGACAAAGCGCGCGCAGAACTCGTCGATCGCGGTCCATCCCGTTGCGATGCGCGCCGTCTCCAGTAGCGCCGCAGCAAGCCAGATCGCGAGCGGCGGGATTCGCCGTGTCAGTTTTGTGACGACGAAGAAGATCGGTAGCAGGTAAATGAACCAGAGCGTGCCGAACGGCTCGATGAATGACTCGAGATACAGAAGGCCCGCATCACGCCAGCTCGTCTCGGCGGCGAAAGCCGGTGCCTTGAAGCCGAACTGGATTGTCACCCAGAGGACATAAAAATAGGCGAAATGCACGACCTTGCGGTCGAGATAGATTCGCCAGTCGCGGTCGATCACGAGCGGCAAGAATAGTCCCGAAATCAGGAAGAAATCCGGCATCCGGAACGGCTTTGCGAAGGCGACCAGACCATGCATGAACCCGGGTTCGCCGGCAGCGATCTCAACCCCCAGCACCGAGTGCATCATCACGACCATGACGATGCAGATTCCCTTGGCATAATCGACCCAATCGACGCGCGCTGGCGGCGAGGTCTTGGAACCTCCGCTTGCGGCGATTGTGCCTGATAGTGTCATGGTGTCCCTTTTCGAGGCGCTTACCGCCCAAGTGCGAGGCAGTATGCCGGCGCAGGGTTTCGGTCTCCTTTACTCTACAAATCACATGCCGGTTTTCTTGCCGTGTTTCTTGGGGCCAGCCTCTTCCCCGCGGACATGAAAATGCTCTAAGACCGCTGCAAAGCATCATCATGCGTTAACCAAGACAGGCAGGTTTTTCATGCGAATTGCCATGATCGGCACGGGCTATGTGGGGCTGGTTTCCGGTGCTTGCTTTGCGGATTTCGGCCATGACGTCACCTGCGTCGACAAGGACGAGCGCAAGATCGCAGCGCTCCACCGCGGTGAGATCCCGATCTACGAGCCGGGGCTCGACTCGCTGGTCGAGACCAATGTGAAGGCCAAGCGCCTGAGCTTCACGACCGATCTTTCCGGGCCGGTGGCGGAGGCGGATGCCGTGTTCATCGCGGTCGGCACGCCGTCGCGGCGCGGCGATGGTCATGCGGACCTGTCCTACGTCTACGCTGCCGCGCGCGAGATCGCTGGGTCGCTCTCCGGGTTCACGGTCGTGGTCACCAAGTCGACCGTTCCGGTAGGCACCGGCGATGAGGTCGAACGCATCATCCGCGAGACCAATTCGAAGGCCGATGTGGTGGTCGCGTCCAACCCCGAATTCCTGCGCGAGGGCGCCGCGATCCGCGATTTCAAATTCCCGGATCGCATCGTGGTCGGCACCAATGACGAGCGTGGCCGGAAAGTGATGGGCGACATCTACCGCCCGCTGTCGCTGAACCAGGCGCCGCTGATGTTCACCGCGCGCCGCACGGCGGAGATGATCAAATACGCCGCCAACGCGTTTCTGGCGACCAAGATCACCTTCATCAACGAGATCGCCGATTTGTCCGAGAAGGTCGGCGCCAACGTCCAGGAGGTCGCGCGCGGCATTGGCCTGGATAACCGCATCGGCACCAAGTTCCTGCACGCGGGCCCGGGCTTCGGCGGCTCCTGCTTCCCCAAGGACACCAAGGCCCTGATCAAGATCGCGCAGGACTATGACGTGAGCCTGCGCATCGTCGAGGCAGTGCTTGCCGTCAACGAGAACCGCAAGCGCGCGATGGCGCGCAAGGTCAGCCACGCGCTCGGCGGCGCGCTGCGCGGCAAGACCATCGGCGTGCTCGGTCTCACCTTCAAGCCCGACACCGACGACATGCGCGATGCGCCCTCGATCCCGCTCGTCACGGGTCTGCTCGACCAGGGCGCGAAGGTGCGGGCCTATGACCCGGTCGGTATGGAGCAGGCCAAGCAAGAGTTGCCGGCGATCGAGTATTGCGAGGATGCGTATGCCTGCGCCAAGGGCGCGGACGCGCTGGTCATCGTCACCGAATGGGTGCAGTTCCGCGCGCTCGATCTCGACCGGCTGAAGGAGATCATGGTGCAGCCCGTCGTGGTCGATCTGCGCAACATCTACCGTCCCGAAGACATGGAAGCCGCCGGCTTCGTCTATGAGAGCGTGGGACGGCCTGCCGGTCAGGTTTGATCGCCGCATCTTGTTGTCATACCCCGCGAAGGCGGGGTATCCAGTACGCTCGACCTTCGTCGGTGACGAGGGTCTTAAGTTGACTGGATCGCTCTCCTTAGCGCGCGATTGCGCACGAGGCGGGCGACGACGGATTAGCGGATATTGCCTCGCAGCTTCGACACGCCCCTTCCGATCGATGCGGTGCTCGACGACCTGTCGCGCACCCTGGAAGCGCACAACGCTGCCGTGCTGGTGGCGCCGCCCGGTGCTGGTAAGACCACGCGCGTGCCGCTGGCGCTGCTGGATGCGCCCTGGGCGAAAGCCAAGAAGATCATCGTGCTCGAGCCGCGGCGCATCGCGGCCCGCGCAAGCGCCGACCGCATGGCGAAGTCGCTCGGCGAGCGCGCCGGCGAGACGGTCGGCTATCGTGTCCGCTTCGGCTCGAAAATCTCGCGCGCGACCCGCATCGAGGTGGTGACGGAAGGCATCTTCACCCGCCAGATTCTCGACGATCCCGAGCTGACGGGCGTCGCCGCCGTCCTGTTCGACGAATTCCACGAGCGCTCGCTGGATGCCGACCTCGGCCTCGCGCTGGCGCGCGATGCGCAGTTGGGCCTGCGAGAGGATTTGCGCATCCTCGTGATGTCGGCGACGCTGGACGGCGCCCGGGTGGCGAGGCTCCTCGGGGAAGCGCCCGTCGTCGCGAGCGAGGGCCGCGCGTTCCCCGTCGAGACGCGTTATCTCGGCCGCAAGGCGGACGCGCCGCTGGAGCGGCAGATGGCGGATGCGATTGCCTCCGCGCTGCGCGCCGATGCCGGCTCGGTGCTGGCGTTCCTGCCCGGCGCGGCCGAGATCCGGCGCACGCAGAACTTTGTCGCCGAACGCGTCCATGACGCTGCCATCGAGATCGTGCCGCTGTTCGGCGCGCTGGATGCCGCCGTGCAGGATCGCGCCATTGCGCCTGCGCCCAAAGGCACGCGCAAGGTGGTGCTGGCGACCTCGATTGCGGAGACCTCGCTCACCATCGAGGGCGTGCGCATCGTCGTCGATTCCGGTCTTGCCCGCGTGCCGCGCTATGAGCCCGACATCGCCTTGACGCGACTCGAGACCGTGCGCGCCTCGCGCGCTGCAGTCGATCAGCGCCGCGGTCGCGCCGGCCGCACCGAGCCCGGCGTGTGCTACCGGCTCTGGGACGAGCCGCAGACCGCCTCGCTCGTGCCCTACACCCAGCCCGAAATTCTGAGCGCGGACCTTTCCTCGCTCGTGCTCGATCTTGCGCAATGGGGCGTGAGCGATCCTACCGCGTTGTCCTTTCTCGATCCGCCGCCTGCGCCCGCCTGGAAAGAGGCGAAGAGCCTGCTCGCCGAGCTCAACGCGCTCGATGGCGACGGTCGAATCACGATGGAAGGCAAGAGCCTGCGCGCGCTGGCGCTGCCGCCGCGGCTCGCGCGCATGATCGTGGATTCGCATCGCGCTGGCAGCGGCGAGGCCGCCGCCGAAATCGCCGCCATTCTCACCGAGCGCGGGCTCGGCGGCGACAGCGTCGATCTCGACCACCGTCTCGATCAATTCCGCCGCGACCGCTCACCTCGTGCCACCAGCGCCCGTGACCTCGCACGGCGCTGGGCCTCGCAAGTCGCGAACGCCGAGAGCCGCGCAACCGCCGCCTCTTCTCCCTCCCCCCTTGCGGGGGAGGGGCGGGGAGGGGGCCCCACGGCCGCAACTGCATCCGTTGACCTCTCCACCGGCATCATGCTCGCCTACGCCTTCCCCGACCGCGTTGCGCGCAACCGCGGCAACGGCAGCTTCGTGCTGGCCAACGGCCGCGGCGCGGCCGTCGAGCAGTCGTCTTCGCTTGCGCGTGCGCCCTACATAGCGGTGGCCGAGATGACAGGCACGGCGGCGAGCGGGCGCATCCTGCTTGCAGCGCCGATCAGCGAGGGCGACATTGAAGGTCATTTCGCCGAGCACATCGAAACCTCGGACGAGATTTCCTTTGATCGTGGCGCGATGGCGCTGCGCGCACGCCGCAAACGCGCGCTGCACGCCATCACATTGTCCGAGTCTCCGCTCACGCTTACGCCGTCCGAGACAACGGCCCGTATCCTCGCCGAAGGCCTGATCGCGGCCGGCCTCGACCGGCTGCCCTGGTCGAAAGCCGCCATCCAGTGGCGCGACCGCGTGATGTTCCTGCGCAAGGCCGAAGGCGAAAGCTGGCCCGATCTGTCCGACGGCGCCCTGGTTGCGCGGCGCGATGACTGGCTGGTGCCCGCGCTCTATGACAAGACGGCGCTGAAGGACGTCTCCGCCGGCGACCTCTCCGAGGCGCTGATGGCGCTGTTGCCATGGGACCTGCGCGCGCGGCTCGAACGCGAGGCGCCCACCCATTTCGAGGCGCCGACAGGGACGATGCTCGCGATCGACTACGAGGCCGAGCAGGGGCCGACCATCGCGGTGCGGCTCCAGGAATTGTTCGGGCTCAACACTCATCCATCGATTGCGGGCGGTAAGGTGCCGCTCGTTCTGGAGCTGCTGTCGCCGGCACAGCGGCCGGTGCAGGTGACGCGCGACCTGCCCGGTTTTTGGCGCGGCAGTTACGTAGCGGTCCGCTCCGATCTGCGCGGGCGATATCCGCGCCATCCCTGGCCCGACGATCCCGCGAGCGCACTGCCCACCCGGCGCGCCAAGCCGCGCGGGACGTAAACCGACGGTAGACCCTCATGGTGAGGAGCGCGGAACGCGCGTCTCGAACCATGCAGGCCCCGCTCGTACCCGTGGCCATCCTTCGAGACGCCCGCTTCGCGGGCTCCTCAGGATGAGGGCTTGTGGTGTTGCGATACGGTCGCATTAACCCTTCCGTCACGCTTTTCGCCAAAATGGCGGCCTCCCGTCCGCAAGCCCGCTCGCGGGCGGGCGCGTAGCGTGATGAAATCGTGTTTTCGGCTCCGAGTGGTGTCATGCGTAACATTATGATCTTCGCGGCCATCATGATTGGGCTGGGCACATTCATGGCGCAGATGGCCGACAAGATGAGCTCGGCGTCCGCCACATCGGCCCCGCGCCAGATGGCCGCCGTTCAGGCGCCGGCGCCGCAAGGGAGCAACCGCAGCGTCAGCATCCCCCGCGACGCCCGCGGCCATTTTCAGACAGAAGGACGGATCGATGGCCAGCGCATCGGCTTCATGGTCGACACCGGTGCTTCCGTAGTGGCGCTGAACGAGACCTCGGCTGCCCGCTTCGGCCTGCGTCCCTCGCACGGCGATTACAACGCGAACGTCACCACCGCCAACGGCACCATCAAGGCCGCGCGCACCCGCATCGCGATGCTCGACGTCGGCGGTCTCATCGTTCGCGACGTCGATGCCATGGTGCTGCCGGACGAGGCGCTGTCGGAGAATTTGCTCGGGCTCTCCTTCCTGTCCAAGCTGAGGCGCTTCGAATACGCCAACGGCCAGATGGTGCTGGAACAGTAGGCGAGCGCTTCGGTCGACGGCCTGACGGCGAAGCTCTATACGCTACGCGGCGCGACGACGTTCCAATATCGCGGGTTACTCGGCGATTGAATTCGAAGCCAGCGATAGGGTGCGCGTGGCCACGGTCTGATCTGCGCCGTCAAATTATCCAGTACCAGATCACCACTCTTCGCTCGGACCAGCAGAACCAGATGGCGCTTGCCCCAGGCGGTCACGACCTCGGCGAGCAGAAGCGCCCGCTGCGGCCATCCAAGGCTCAGAAGCCTGTGTCGTTTGCTGACGGCATAATCGTTGCAGTCGCCGCGTTTCGGATCAATCAGCCAATCTTCCACCCCCAGGACCGGCTCGTTCGGTTCCGGGATAATGGCTCTGTTCACGGTCTCATTGACCTCACTTAAATCTGTCCATCGTGCCTCCGTAAGGGAGATCGGCCCGCCACGGAACAGCTGGTGGGCCTGGCATTCGTCCCGGTAGTGCAGGCAAAACATCGTGTATGCCATCGGCGGAAGCGTCGGATCGCCGAGCTTGAGGTGCAGGGGCGCCGACGGAGGAGCAGTCGGCATACCCCACACTCTCTTATCGGCCGATTGAGCGGCCATCATTTGGCAGATCAACAAGATCAAGCCGGCCACGATCGCGGCCGGGACCGACGCCATGCGCATGCTTTGTCTCCTACGCGTTACGTCGTGGAGAAAGCTCGTGACGAGGCTTGAGTTAATGCTCTAATTAATCGGGTCAGGCCGCGTCCTGCGCCAAATCGATCGCGCAGCGTCCATCGGGCGAGACGGAGTAATGCTGAGCGGGATATGCGCGGTCGGGCCAGTTAGTTTCAACACGATTTCGCGATCAGAGGTTGTTAGGCACAAAGTGCACATCCGCGATGGAACGGATCGATCATGGCCGAGATCTTTGGCCGAGCGCTTTGCCCAACCTTGCGCGCTCCGAGCAGCGCTTGAAGCAACGTTTCTCCGTTACCAAACTGCCGCAATTATCGGCCATAAGCCAACAATCCCGCCCTTCCGCTCGGCCTGAGCATTCGCTATGCCTGCGGTATATTCCTCCTGCCTGTTAACGAGATTGTCTCGATGTTTCCCAAGCCGAAATCCTCGCTGCTGCCCAACACCTATGCCTTCGAATCCGAACCCATGGTGAAGGCTACCGGCTTTCGCGAATACGACGCGCGCTGGCTGTTCAACAAGGAAATCAACCTGATGGGGGTGCAGGCGCTCGGCATGGGGCTGGGCGCGCTGATCGCCGAGCTCGGCGTCCGCCAGGAGATCGTCACCGGGCACGACTTCCGCGGCTATTCGGCCTCGATCAAATATGCGCTGATCTCCGGCCTGATGGCGGCGGGCTGCAAGGTGCATGACATTGGCCTTGCCGTGACGCCGATGGCCTATTTTGCGCAGTTCGACCTGGATGTGCCCTGCGTTGCCATGGTCACGGCCTCGCATAACGACAATGGCTGGACCGGCGTGAAGATGGGTGCCAACCGTCCGCTGACCTTCGGCCCGGACGAGATGACGCGGCTGAAGGAGATCGTGCTCAACGCCGATTTCAGGAACAAGGCCGGCGGCTCCTATCAGTTCCACGAAAATTATCCGGCGCGGTATATCGCCGATCTCACCAACCGCCCGAAGCTGAAGCGCAAACTCAAGGTCGTTGCGGCTTGCGGCAACGGCACCGCCGGCGCATTCGCGCCGCAGGTGCTGGAGGCGATCGGCTGCGAGGTGATCCCGCTCGACACCGAGCTCGACCACACCTTCCCGAAATACAATCCGAATCCCGAAGACATGGAGATGCTGCACGCGATCCGTGATGCGGTGCTGCATCACAAGGCCGACGTCGGTCTCGGCTTCGACGGTGACGGCGACCGCTGCGGCGTCGTCGACAACACGGGCGAGGAGATCTTCGCCGACAAGGTCGGCGTGATGCTGGCGCGTGACATGTCAGCGATCCACAAGGACGCGCAGTTCGTCGTCGACGTGAAGTCGACCGGCCTGTTCATCACCGATCCCGTGCTGCAGAAGCAGGGTGCGAAAACCGCCTATTGGAAGACTGGCCATTCCTACATGAAGCGCCGCACCAACGAGATGGGCGCGCTTGCCGGCTTCGAGAAGTCGGGCCATTTCTTCTTCAACAAGCCGTTCGGGCGCGGCTATGACGACGGCCTCGTCTCTGCGATCGCGATCTGCGACATGCTCGACCGCGCACCGGGCAAGTCGATGGCCGACCTGAAGAACGCGCTGCCAAAGACCTGGTCGTCGCCGACCATGTCGCCGCATTGCGCGGACGAGGTCAAATACGGCGTCATCGATGCCGTGGTGAGGCATTTCGAAGGCTTGCACGAGAAGGGCGCCAAGATCGGGGGGCAATCGATCCGCGACCTCGTCACCGTCAACGGCGTGCGCGTCACGGTTGAGGACGGAAGCTGGGGCCTGGTGCGAGCGTCCTCCAACAAGCCCGAGCTCGTCGTCGTTGTCGAAAGCCCCGTCTCCGAGCAGCGCATGCGCGACATGTTCGAGATGGTGGACGGCGTGCTGCGCACGCATCCGGAAGTCGGCGAGTACAATCAGAAGATTTGAGCGGCGCGAGGGAGGCATGATCCATGCCTTCCTCTCCGCTGTCATGCCCCGGCTCGACCGGGGCATCCAGCACACCGCAGCTTCGCCGTATTCAATCGCCGTCTCTGGAATACTGGATCGCCCGGTCGAGCCGGGCGATGACAGTTCCCTTGTGGCGAGATTCGAAGTCTAAGCCGCCACTACCACCGGGATCGGCAGTGCGGTGACCGACTTGATCTTCTCCATGGCGAAGCGCGAGGTCACGTTCTTGAGCGGCACGGCGCTGATCAGCTTCTTGTAGAAGACGTCATAGGCCTGCATGTCGGCGACCACGACGCGCAGCATGTAATCGACATCGCCGGCCATGCGGTAGAACTCCATCACCTCAGGCATGGCGCTGACGGCCTCGGCGAATTTCTTCAGCCAGGCCTCCGAATGGTCGGCGCTCTCCACCGACACGAACACGGATATGCCGAGCCCGATCTTGTTCTGGTCGACCAGCGCCACTCGCTTGAGGATCACGCCATCGGCCTCCAGGCGCTGGATGCGCTTCCAGCAAGGCGTGGACGAGAGCCCGACCCGGTCGCCGATCTCGGCGACGGACAGGGAAGCGTCTTCCTGAAGTACCATCAGAATCTTGCGGTCGATGGCGTCGAGGCGGCGATTGGTCTCTGGCAGTTGGACGGCGAGGTCGCTCATTTGAGGAACTTTTTTCCATTTCAGGGGTCGAAATCCCTCATATATAGAAAAATCTTCTAGAGCAAGCCCATATTGCGGACAGCCGGGTGCCGCGCTGGTTAGCCTTCGTGCAAAAGCTCTTCAACTTCAATGCGTTGCGGGGCGGCCAGGCCGCCACCAAAGCGGGTGCATTTCAGCGCGGCGGCGGCCGCGGCGAATCGCAGCGCCTCCCGCCTATCCCGGCCTTCGGCGAGGCGAAGTGCAAAAGCACCATGGAAGACGTCGCCTGCGCCGAGCGTATCCACGGCGTGGACCGGAAAGGCCGGCGTCTCCTCCAGCTCGCCCCACTCATTGAGCCAGATCGTGCCGCGCGGGCCGCGGGTGCCGGCGAGGAACGCGGGCGTCAGCCTCGCCAGCGTCTTCAGCGCCCGACCGTCGTCGGCGACACCGGCCGTTTCCCGCAACTGCTCGCTGGCGAACAGGATGTGCGAGGCGGCCGCGAAAAGGCCATCGCCTGGAGACATTGCGCGGTCGACGCCGACGATGACGGGAATGCCGCGGCGTCGCGCCTCGGCGCAGAGGGGGAGGGCGAATTCGGCGCAGCGGCTCTCGACCAGAATGGCGTCGCAATCGCCGAGCAGCGCGTCGGCATCAGGCAGCTTCACCGTCCACAGCTTGGGATCACGATAGATGACGAGGGTGCGTTCGCCGCTCGCGTCGATCATGATCGTCGAGACCGGCGTCGTCAGGCCCGGCATTCGCGCGATGTGCCCGACGTCGATGCCCTCGCGCGCCATGCGTTCGAGGATGAAGCCGCTCGAGGTCTCCCGCGCATCGCCCATCGGCCCGACCAGCGCAGCGCGGCCGCCGAGGCGCGCGATGGCGATCGCGGCGTTGAGAGCGTTGCCGCCGCAGATCTCCTCCAGATGCGTGGCGTTCGCCTTGCTGCCGTGCTCGGGGACGCTGTCCACGCGGAAGGTCAGGTCGCGCACGGGAATGCCGATGCAGAGGATGCGCGGCGCGATTGTTCTGGCGGACATCGGCCGTCGTCGCTATGCGCCGTCCTTGCCCTGCAACCAGCGGCCGACCAGATGATGGGCGATGGCGAAGGGGTGCGGACCGGCAAGCCCGTCCGGATGCGTTCGCGTCAGCATGAGCCGCGCTTCGTCGCGGCTGAACCAGCGCGCGTCTTCCAGCTCCGAGTGGTCGACAGTGATCTCATCCGTCAGTGCCCGCGCGCTGCAACCGATCATCAGTGACGACGGATATGGCCAGGGCTGCGTCATGTAATACGCGACGTCCGTGCAGCGAATGCCGGATTCCTCGAAGATCTCACGGCGCACAGCGTCCTCGATGGTCTCGGCGGCTTCGACGAAGCCGGCAAGGCAGGAATACATGCCCGGCGGAAACTGCTTCTGGCGGCCGAGCAGGCACTTGTCGCCGGCGGCGACCAGCATGATCACGACCGGGTCGGTGCGCGGAAAATGCTCGGCCTTGCAAGCAGGACATTCGCGCTTCCAGCCGCCTTCCTTCATCGCGCTGCGCGTGCCGCAATTGGCACAATAGCCGTGGCGCTGATGCCAGGTGACCATCGACTTCGCCATCGCGATCGCGGATAGCTCGTCGGGGTGGATTGCGCCCTGCATGGCCATGCCGCGCAATTCGGTCACGGTATAATCCTCGCGGCCGATCAGCTTTTCGGCCGCGGCCTGCGGCATGCCCATGCCGAACACCGCTGCGCCATCGCGCAGTCCCAAGAAGATCGTGCCGGGATTGGCGCCGCATTTGGTGGCTTCGTCGATCGAGAGCAGAGCGCGCACGCCCTCGCCCTCGCGCTTCACCAGCAGCGAGTCGCGGTAGATCACATAAGCGCGCGACGACGGCTTCTGTTCGATCGCGAAGAGTTTTTCGTCATTGAGGCGCAGATGCGCGGCGCGATCCAGGACGTTGGTGACGAAGGCCGGCCGTCCCAGCGGAAACGAGTCGAATGCTGACATTATTGTTCTTTCAACCCAACCGTTCTTTCAACCCAACCAGATCTTGCGGCGAAGCGCGCTGATGAAATTCTGCACCTCTTCGGCATCATGCGCCAACGGCGGCATCACGCCCCAGACCGGGCGCGGCCACGCCGCATCGCTGGTGCGGCGCGCGATGATGTGCACGTGAAGCTGCGGCACGAGGTTGCCGAGCGCGGCGACATTGAGCTTGTCGCATTTGGTGATCTCCTTCAGCGCGCGGGAGACGCGCGTGATCTCGGTCATCAATTGCGCCTGCTGGACCTCGTCGAGATCGATGATCTCGACCGCATCCGCGCGCCGCGGCACAAGCAACAGCCAGGGGTAATGCGCGTCCTTGATGACCAGCATTTTCGACAACGGCAGATCGCCGATATCGATGGTGTCCTCTTTCAGGCGGGAATGCAGCGACCAGGCAGGATCAGGCATGAAGATTGTCCGGATGGCCCGACAGGCTCGGGCGGCGAGGGCAGGAACCCAAAGTGTTCGGCTTCGACCATACGCCACCGATTCCCGTAGGGGAAGGATCGCACTCCGCAGGAGCGATATGCTCCATCGTCGTCCCGGCGAAGGCCGGGACCCATAACCACAGGGAGAAGTTGTTGTGCGAGATCGTGGTTGCGAGCTCGCACGAGCACAGAAGCCTGCGGCTATGGATTCCGGGCTCGCGCGTTGCGCGCCCCGGAATGACGGAATTACGCTTCCGCCAGCACGCGCGCGTTGGCGCGGACCGAGGCTTCGCTGACGCGGATGCCGAGGCCCGGACCATCGGGCACCACGACATGGCCGGCGCGGTTGGGGATGCGCTCCTCCAGCACGTCCTCGGTCAGCACATGGTGCGGCATGTAGAACTCGCAGCCAAGCGAGATGCCGGGCGTCGCCGCGATCAGCTGCGTGCCGGCGGCGAGCCCGATGCCGCCTTCCCATAGCGTGCCGCCATAGCCGGGCAGGCCGGCGACGTCGGCGATCGCCATGATGGCTTGTGACTCGAACAGGCCGCCGGCCTTCATCAGCTTGATGGACACCGCGTCAGCGGCTTGCCGGCGCACCACCTCCATCATGTCGCGGCGATCGAAACAGCTCTCATCGGCGAGAACAGGTGTTTCCAGCGCTGACGTCAGCTGTGCCATGACGTCGAGATATTTGCGCGGCACCGGCTGCTCGATGAAGGTCGGCGAAAACTGCTCGACGTCGCGCAGGATCTTGATGGCGCCAAATGGCGCCAGCGCCTGGTTGTAATCGACCCGTAGATCGACGGTATCGCCGAATTCTTTCCGGATCGCCGCGAGATGATCGAGGTCCTCGCGGTGCGGCTTCACACCGGTCTTGACCTTGTAGATGACGTTGCCGTCCGGAACCATTTTGCGCATGCGCTCGAGGTCGGCGGCGAAATCCGGATCTGCAATCGAAAAGGAGAGGGGGATCGTGTCGCGCACGCGGCCGCCGAGCAGGTCGGCGGCCGAAAGTCCCGCCGTTTTGCCGACGATGTCGAGCAGCGCCATCTCGATCGCGACTTTTGCTTCGGCATGTCCAACCAGCGCGCGGTCGAGCTCCACCATCAGCGCGCGGATGCGGCGCACCGGCTTACCGAGCAGGATCGGACGCAAGTAGATGTCGAGCGCGGAGAACGCCGCCTCCGGCGTTCCCGTAAACACCTCCCATGGTGCCGCCTCGCCCCAGCCGACTACGCCGTCGCTCGCAGTGAGTTCGAGTAGCACGCGCTTCACCGTGCCCTTGACGTTGCCGACGCCCTGAAGGCGGGCCATCTTGATCGGGCTTTCGATCTGGAACAGGCGAAGCCGCTCGATCCTCGCTTCGGTCATGCCAGGCCTCCATTGACGTGCCAGATCTGGCCGGTGACGTAGGATGCCTTCGGCGACGCCAGGAAGGCGATGATCTCGGCCACCTCCTCCGGGCGCCCGCGACGGCGCATCGGGATCAGCGCTTCCGTTGCGGCGATCTGCTCGGGCGAAAGCCTGCTCTCGCTCGGCTTGTCCTTGAGGATGAGACCGGGCGCAACTGCGTTGACGGTGATGCCGTCGCCGGCGAGCTCGACCGCGGTGAGCCGCACCAAAGCTTCCAGCGCGGAGCGGCTCGCGGCGGTTGCCGCGAAGGGCGCGAAATCGGGGCGGATCGCATGCGCAACGAACGACGACACCGCGACGATCCGCGCATCGTGCCCGGCACGCAATAGCGGAAGCGCGGCCGCGACCAGCCGCGTGAAGGCCAGTGCGGACTCGTCCATCGCGCGGCGGAATTGATCTGCCGGCGTGCCGATCGCGCTGCCGCGGCGGGCATGGCCGCCGACCAGGACGAGCGCATCGAGCCGGCCGAAGGCGGCTTGCGCGGTCGCGACAGCGTCGGTTGCGGCGCTCTCCTCGGCGAAGTCGCCGAGGCATTTAGCAACCGTCGCTCCGCGTGCTTCAGCTTCAGCGGCCGTGGCATCGAGGCCGGCACCGTTCGAGCGTGTGTGCAGCAGCAGTGCGGTACCGGGAGCGGCGAGGAGCCTTGCCGCGGCGCGGCCAATGCCGCTGGCGGCGCCGGTGACGAGATAAGCGCGATTGATATCGGACATCACGATGCCGCATTGGCTGGCGGCAATGCGCCGGTGCGGTGGAAATGGCTCAGGAAGGCGCGCGTTGCAGCTTCCCGCGGGGCATCGATCACCTGCCGCGCCGGGCCGTCCTCGACAACGACGCCATCGCGCATGAACACGACGCGATCAGCGACTTCGCGGGCGAAGGCGATTTCGTGAGTCACGATCACCATGGTCATGCCTTCGGAGGCGAGCTGCTGCATCACGTTGAGCACCTCGCCGACGAGCTCGGGATCGAGCGCGGAGGTCGCTTCATCGAACAGCATCACGTCCGGCTCCATGGCGAGTGCCCGCGCGATCGCCACGCGCTGCTTCTGTCCGCCGGAAAGCGTCGCCGGATATTGATCGGCCTTTTCCAGGAGCCCGACTTTTGCCAATTGCGCGCGCGCCAATTTTTCAGCGTCTGCCTTCGGCATGCGGCGCACCGTGACGGGGCCTTCCATGACGTTTTGGAGCGTCGTCATGTGCGGGAACAGGTTGAAGTGCTGGAACACCATACCGGTGGTGGCGCGGAATCTTGCCAGCGTCTTCACATCAGGCAGCTTCGCGCCTTCCCCGAACGCGAAACGCGTCTCGCCGACGCGGACGCTGCCACCGTTCGGCACGACCAGCAGATTGATGCAGCGGAGCAGCGTCGACTTGCCCGAGCCTGACGGCCCGATCAGCGCGACCACGCCGCCCTTGGCGACGTCGAGGTTGATGTTCTTCAGCACCTCGTTGCTGCCGAAGCTCTTGCGCAAGCCGCGGATTTCGATCTTGCAACTCTCTCTAGACGTATCGCTCATTCGCTGACCGCCAGACGCTTCTCGCCCCGCCGCACGATGATGGTCAGGGGAATCAGGATCGCGGCATAGGCGAGCGCCACCGCGGTGTAGGTCTCCAGCGGCCGGTAGCTGTCATGCGCTGCGACCTGGCTCTGATAGACGAGGTCGGGCACGGCGAGAACCGAGACCAGCGAGGTGTTCTTGAACTGGATGATCGACTGGTTCATCAGCGCCGGAATCATGCGCTTGATCGCCTGCGGCAGGACGATGCGCATCATGGCCTGGCGCGGCGTCATGCCGAGCGCGGCGCCCGCTTCCGACTGACCGCTGTCGATCGAGACGATGCCGCCGCGAATGATCTCCGAATAAAACGAGCCGCCATAGAGCGACAGCGCGAGCGCCGAGGCCGTGATCGGCGTCATCTCGACGCCGGCAAGGATCGGCAGCGCGTAATAGAACCAGATCAGTTGCACCAGGATCGGCGTGCAGCGGAACGCCTCGACGAAGGTCAGTGCAATGCCGCGCAGCCAGCCAAAGCGCGACAGCATCGCGAGCGCGGCGATGAGGCCAAACAGCAGCCCGAGCAGCACGATGACCACGGTGAAGCCGACGGTGACGCCGAGCCCGTTCAGGAAGAGCCAGCGATAGCTCCAGAGGATGCCGAAGTCCCACTGATACATGCGTGCCTTTCGGAACTCAGACTGACGCGAGATTAAAGCGGTGGTGCCGCATTCTCACTGCACCTCTCCCGCTTGCGGGAGAGGTCGGCGCGCGTCAGCGCGCCGGGGGAGGGCTCTCCCCATCTTGGGGTTATCGATTGCGGAGGCACCCTCACCCCAACCCTCTCCCGCAAGCTGAGAGGGGGCGCGGTGCCAATCACGGATCGAGCTTGCTTCAAACCCATCCTACTTACAGCGTCACGCCCGGCGGAATGTCCGCCTCCGTCACGCCCACGAGCTCCATGTTTGTGAGGATCGCGGTGCGGATGAAGCCGAGGCCCTTATTGAAGTCGATCCAGGTGTTGACGTAGTCGCGCCAGGTCTTGTCGGTCTCGCGGCGGAAGCCGGCGTTCGAGGTGGTGGCGAAGATCGGCGTCGGCAGCACGAACTGGCCGAGCGAAGGATTCTTCTTCAGCACCGTGAGCGAGAGCATGGTGATCAGGCACTGCGCGTCGACGCGACCGGTCTGCAGCGCGGCGGTGGCATCATCCGCCGTCTTCAGGCGCGAGATCTGCGCCTTCGGGATCAGGCGGCTGACGACCTGGTCGTGCGAGGAGCCCTGGTCGACGGCGATCTTGATGTCGGGCGAGTTCAGCTCGGCCCAGGTCTTCGGCTTGAACTCCTTCTTGGCGAGGAAGCCGAAGGCGTTGTTGAAGACGGGAATCGAGAAGTCGACCACGAGCGCGCGCTTCGGAGTTGGGTTGAGGCCGAAGAAGATGTCGATCTTGTTGGACTGGAGATCGAGCACCGAATTGCCCCAGGTCGTCTCGGTGATCTCGAGCTCGGCCTCCATGTCGTCGGCGAGCGCCTTGGCGATGTCGATGTAAAAGCCCTTCCACTGCCCGCTGGCGAGGTCCTTCATGTAATAGGGCGCACCGCCATTGACCGCGCCGATCCGCATCTTCTTGGTACGGCGGATGCGCGCGAAGGTGGATTCGTTGGCATCGGGGGCCGTCTGCGCCGCCGCCGGGGATGCGACCGCGCCTGCCGCCATTGCCGCGCCGACTGCGCCAAGCCCGACAATCGATGCAACATCACGACGTGTAACCATTTTGGTTTCGCTTTTCTGATTGGGTGAAGTTCCGGCAGCGTTCATACCAAGGCAGCACCAACAGCGAAAGCACAGCCTCTTGGCGCTTTAGGCGGGGATTTGCCCGGATGCTGGGCAGGCTGATACCCGACCCGATACCCGCTTGCTTTCCGACCCTTTTGGCCCCAAATAGAGACCGGGAGATTGGCGGTGGACGAGCCACTCGCCAACCGGGTCAGGTCCGGAAGGAAGCAGCCCTAACGAGGTCCGGATCGGGTCGCTCGTCAGTCTCCTACCTGTTTTTTCGAGCGAATTGCGCCGGCGGGCTCCCCGCCAGCGCGCTCCTTTCCGCAAAAGCCGGCCGAGAGACATTTCATTGCGGATCGACCGATGACCGACGCTGGCGCCCCCACAGACCCTGACAGCGCCAGCCGGGCTGGCTTTGCGCTCGGCGCCCAGCCGGGAACGCCGTATCGAGTGCTGGCGCGCAAATACCGCCCCTCCAGTTTCGACGATCTGATCGGCCAGGAGGCCGTGGTCCGCACCGTCTCCAATGCGTTCGAGACCGGGCGTATCCCGCAGGCCTGGATCCTCACCGGCGTCCGCGGCGTCGGCAAGACCACCACCGCGCGCATCCTCGCCCGCGCGCTCAACTACGAGATGCCGGACGGCTCGGTAAAGGGCCCGACCATCCACATGCCGACGCTCGGCGTGCATTGCCAGGCGATCATGGAAAGCCGGCACATGGACGTGCTGGAGATGGACGCGGCATCGCACACCGGCGTTGATGACGTCCGCCAGATCAACGACAGCGTGCGTTATGCGCCAGCCAGCGCCCGCTACAAGGTCTACATCATCGACGAAGTCCACATGCTGTCGACGGCGGCGTTCAACGCCTTCCTGAAGACGCTGGAGGAGCCGCCGGAACACGCAAAATTCGTGTTCGCGACCACCGAGATTCGCAAGGTTCCGGTCACGGTGCTGTCGCGCTGCCAGCGCTTCGACCTGCGCCGGGTCGAGGCTGACGTGCTGATGAATCACCTTGCCGATATCGCTGCGAAGGAAAGCGTCGAGATCGAGCCGGAGGCGCTCGGCATCATTGCCCGAGCGGCGGAAGGTTCGGTACGCGACTCGCTGTCGCTGCTCGACCAGGCGATCGCCCATGCGGCCGGCCAGGTGAAGGCCGATGCCGTCAGGCAGATGCTGGGGCTCGCCGACCGCACCCGCGTCATCGATCTCTTCGATTCGCTGGTGCGCGGCGACATCGCGTCGGCGTTCAAGGAGTTCCGCGACCAGTACGATACCGGCGCCGATCCGATCGTCGTGCTCTCGGACCTTGCTGAGTTCGTCAACTTCGTTACCCGCGTCAAGATCGTGCCGGCTACGGCGGACAATGTCGCCTATGGCGAGACCGAACGGCTGCGTGCGCGCGAATTCGCGTCGAAGATCTCGATGCGCGTCTTGTCGCGGATGTGGCAGATGCTGCTCAAGGGCATCACCGAGGTGCAGGCCGCGACGCGCCCGGCGGCCGCCGCGGAGATGGTGCTGGTCCGCATCGCCTATGTCGCCGACCTGCCGACGCCGGACGAAGCGATCAGGATGCTGGAGCAGAACGGCGGCGCGTCGCCCGTCGTGAGCGGCGGCGGCGCTGCGCGCAGTACGCCGACCGCGCCGGTTGCCTCCGCGGCGCCGGTGCGCGCGCCGTCCTCGCTACCCTCATTCGGCGGTGGCGCGCGGCCGCAAATGGCAGCGCCTGCGCCCGAGATCCAGGGCTCGGCGCCCGCGCTGCGCATCACGAGCTTCACCCAGCTCGTCGCGCTCGCCGGTCAGAAGCGCGACCTCATGACCAAGGGCGCGCTCGAAGGCGATATGCGCCTCGTCCGTTTCGAGGAGGGCCGGCTGGAAGTCGCACTCGAGCCCAACGCCTCCAAGACCATGATTTCCGAGCTCGCGCGCAAATTCGAGCTCTGGACCGGTCGCCGCTGGACGGTGATCGTGTCCAACGAGCAGGGCCAGCCGACGCTGCGCTCGCTCAACCAGGCCGCCAAGCAGGAGCACGCGCGGACCGCGGAGGCCGATCCACGGGTGCAGGAGGTGCTGTCGCGCTTCCCCGGCGCCAAGGTCGTCGAAGTCCGCAGGCTTGCCCCCGAGACGCCGGAATCCAATATTAACGCCGACTATGGCAGTGACGATCCGCCCGACGGTTCCGACGGCGACGACGATCTCTGAGCCTATCTTTCCAAGGACGAACAACCATGGCTGATTTTCTCGGCATGATGAAGCAGGCGGCGCAGCTGCAATCCAAGATGCAGGCGATGCAGGACGAACTCGGCAATGTCGAGGTCGAGGGCATCTCCGGCGGTGGCCTGGTTGCGGTGCGCATGACTGCGAAGATGGACGTCAAGGGCATCAGGATCGATCCCTCGCTGATGAAGGCGGAGGAGCGCGAGGTGCTGGAGGATCTGCTCGTCACCGCGCTCGGTGATGCACGCCGCAAGGCGGAAGCCGCCATGCAGGAGAAGATGCAGGCGCTCACCGGCGGGCTCGGCCTGCCGCCGGGCCTGTTTGGCCAGTGATATGGGAGCGGTTGCCGGTCCCGAGATCGAACGCCTGATCCAGCTTCTGGCGCGGCTCCCCGGTTTGGGGCCGCGTTCGGCGCGGCGCGCCGCGCTGCACCTGATCAAGAAGCGCGAAGCGCTGATGATGCCGCTCTCCGCCGCCTTGCAGGTCGCGCTCGATAAGGTCCAGGTGTGCAAGACCTGCGGCAATATCGATACGCAAAGTCCCTGCACGGTCTGCACCGACCCGCGCCGCGATCCGGCCATCATCGTCGTGGTCGCCGATGTCGCCGATCTCTGGGCGCTGGAGCGGGCCAACGCGACGCAAGGGCGCTATCACGTGCTTGGCGCGACATTGTCGCCGCTCGACGGCGTCGGCCCGCAGGATCTCACCATCGACGCGCTGGTCGCTCGCGCACATGATCCCCAGGTGCACGAGATCATCTTGGCGCTGAACGCAACGGTAGACGGCCAGACCACGGCGCATTACATCACCGACCTGCTCCAGGATGCCAACGTCAAGGTAACCCGGCTCGCCCATGGCGTTCCGGTCGGCGGAGAACTTGATTATCTCGATGAAGGTACGCTATCGGCAGCAATGCGGCAGCGGACCCTGTTCTAGCTTTTCCCTTAAGACGACGGAACGGACGACATGACGAAACGATTCGCCAAACGGCTGGCTTTGGTCGCGACGATGATGACGCTGGTGACGCCGGCCATCTCGGCGCAGCAGGACGATGGTGCTCCGCCGCCGTCAAAGCCCGGCAAGCCGATCAACACCGGAGAGGTCCTGTCGGGCGAGCTCAACAGCATGCGCGTACGTGACGTCAAGAACGGCAAGAAGGTTGCAACCTATCAGATCACGTCCGAGCCGCGGCGCCTGCCGCCGCCGAACGGGCTGTGCAATCTGGAGACCGGCCCCGAGACATTCCAGCTCGTCACAAGCAGCGACGCGCAGGCCACGCAGTTGAAATCGTTCGTCGGCAAGGAGATCTCCGTCAAGGTCGACGAGGTCGCCTGCGCCAGCGATCCCGGCCAGATGAGCGAGGCCGTGATCACGAAGTGGAGCCTGGTGAAGAAGCAGTAGGGGTTCGATTGTAGGGTGGGTTAGCCGAAGGCGTAACCCACCATTGTCTATGTCCGCGGAGGCAGAAGAGGTGGGTTACGCTTCGCTAACCCACCCTACGGCAGCCCTACACCCGCACCGGGCCCAGCGTTTCGAAATGTCCGCGCTTCTGCAACCAGGTGAGCAGGATCAGGCTCGGCACCGCGACCACCACGCAGATCATGAAGAACAGCGGCCAGCCCGTCATCTTCGCGACGAAGCCGGCGCCTGACGAGAGATAGGTGCGCCCGACCGCGGCCAGCGCGGTGAGCAGCGCATATTGCGTCGCCGTGTGCAGCGGGTTCTGGCATAGCGCGGAGAGATAGGCGACGAAGATCACCGTGCCGATGGCACTGGTGAAATTCTCGCAAGTGATAGCGAAGGCGAGCGCCCACTGGCTGGCGCCTGCCAGCGCGAGCCACGAGAACGACAGGTTCGCAAGCGCCTGCACAACGCCGCCGATCCACAGGCTGGCTGCCAGCGAAAAACGCCGTGCGACGAAGCCGCCGGCGAAGCCGCCGATCAGGGTTGCGGCAAGGCCGACACCCTTCACGATCGCCGCATAGTCGTTGCGGGAGAACCCGAGGTCGATCACGAACGGCGCCGTCATGGTGCCGGAGAATGCATCGGTGAACTTGAACAGCACCACGAAAGCGAGCGCGACGAGCGCATCCTTGCGCGACAGGAATTCCGAGAAGGCGCCGATCGCGGCGTGCAGGACTCGCGCGAACGCCGTCTCGGTCTGTGTTGCCGCTTCCGCCTTTGCGGATTGTGCAGGCTCGGTGGCGAGAAGCGCAGTGATCGTGCCGATCAGCACCATGGCCGCCATCACCACATAGCCCCACATCCACGCGGACGGCTTCGGAATGCCGGTGCTTTCGAAGCCGGATACGATGAACAGCGCGCCCGCGGTCGAGACCAGCATGCCGATGCGGTAGGCTGCGACATAGGAGGCCATGCCGGCGGCCTGCTCGCTTTCGGGCAGGCTCTCGACGCGGAAGGCGTCGACCACGATGTCCTGCGTCGAAGACGTCGTCGCCACCAGCAGCGCGCCGAGTGCGACGAAGAACGGCGAGCGCGCAGGATCGGTCAGCGCCAGGAGCAGGATCGAGATGATCAGGAGGAACTGCGAGAACAGCAGCCAGCCGCGGCGGCGCCCGAAGGCGCGGGTGAACAGCGGCACATGCAACGCATCAACCAGCGGCGCCCACAGGAACTTCAGCGTGTAAGGCGTGCCGACCAGCGCGAACAGCCCGATGGTGCCGAGATCAACGCCGGATTCCCGCATCCAAACCAGCAACGTCGAGCCCGACAGCGCCAGCGGCAGACCGGAGGAGAAGCCGAGAAACAGCACGATCAGCACCCGCGGCTGCAGATACACGGCAAGGCTCTCGCGCCAGGAGGCAGCGGGAGCGTCGGTGGTCGTGGGAGCGGTTCCGGAAGTCGCGTCGGGTGCGGTCATGGAGGGGTGTTAGCAGATTCTGGCGGCCACAAGTGAGGTGTCGTCGCCCGGCTTGACCGGGCGACCCAGTATTCCAGAGACCGGAGTTATGGGGGACCTGCAATCCCCGGGTAAAGATCGTTCCAATCGGGATTGTCCTTCTCGATCAGCGCGATCTTCCACGCGCGCTTCCATTTCTTGAGGCGCTTCTCGCGCTTGATCGCATTCTCGGGATCATCGAACTGCTCGAAATAAACCAGCTTCACGATCGCGTATTCTTTCGTAAAGCGCTCGACCAGCTTCAGCTTGTGCTCGGCCACCCGGCGGATCAGATCATTTGTCACGCCAATGTACAGTGTACCGCCGATCTTGCTGGCGAGAATGTAGACGTAGTAACAGCGTGCACCCATCTGCCGCCTCTGGGATACTGGGTCGCCCGGTCAAGCCGGGCGACGACAGCGATATTGGGGGCGACAGGTTACTTCATAGACGCTCACTCCCCCGCTTGCAGCTTGCGCGGGAACAGTTCTGGCGTGCTGGCGACCAGGCGCGGGCCTTCCGGTGCGTCGGTTTTGCTGAAGTCGAGCTCCTCGATGCGGCCGGCGCGCTTCTCGATCTTGTCGGCGGAGATCAGTACCTGGCGCACGTCCTCGTTCACGTCGGCAAAATGCTTCTGCAGTTTCAGCACGCGATCGCGCAGGCGGCCGAGATCGTCGCCGAGCTTGATCACCTCGGTGCGGATCTGGTCGGCGGCGTCGCGCATGCGCGCGTCCTTCATGATCTGCTGCATGACCTGGATCGCGAGCATCAGCAGCGAGGGCGACACCAGCACGACGCGGGCGCGATAGGCCTTCTGGATCACGTCATCGAAGCCGTCGTGGATCTCGGCATAGACCGACTCCGACGGCACGAACATCAGCGCCATCTCCTGGGTCTCGCCGGCGACGAGATATTTTTCGGCGATGTCGCTGACATGCTTCATCACGTCGCCGCGCAGGCGCTGCGTGGCGACCCTGCGCTCCTCATCGGTGCGTGCGTCGTGCAGCGCCGTCATCGCCTCCAGCGGAAATTTGGCGTCGATGCAGAGCGGGCGCTGGTCGGGCAGGAACACCACGCAGTCCGGCCGTTTGCCGGTCGAGAGCGTGAACTGGAACTCGTAGGAGCCCTTCGGCAGACCGTCCTGGACGATCGCCTCCATCCGCGCCTGGCCGAACGCGCCGCGCGATTGCTTGTTGGCGAGGACGTCGCGCAGGGTGGTCACCTGCGTGGTCAGGTCGGTGAGGTTCTTGTGCGCGCTGTCGATGATGCCGAGCCGCTCGTGCAGTGCACGCAGGCTCTCCATGGTGTTGCGTGTCGTATGCTCCATGGACTGGCCGACGCGATGGGTGACCGAATCCAGCCGCTCGTTGACCGCGCGTGCCATCTCGGCCTGGCGGCCGGCGAGCGCCTGCGCCATGGCGTCGACGCGGCCCGACGCCTCGCTCTGGGCGCGCAGCATCTGGCTCAGGCGCTCCTCCAGTTCGTCGGCCCGGATGGTCTGGGCCATGGCGAGTTCCGCGCCACGCCGCGAGCCGCGTGCGATCACGATGGCAATCACCAGGAGCAGGATGAGGGCCAGCACACCGAAGCCGATCAGGGCGTCGACGGTGCGCACCGGCCAGTCGCCAGCGGTAAAAATGATCTCGTTCATGTCAACCCTTCTAGCCGATTCGCGAGCAGGCGCGAACGAAGAGGGAACATTTATGGTTAACCGGCAGTGAATTTTTATGGTTAACGAAAGCCTGGTTTTTATGGTTAGCGAACCGTTAACGGCGTTCCCGGCAACATTGACCGCATCCGGCGCGCGGCTTAAATCGCCGCCATGGCCTTAAGAGAAATCATCATCCTGCCCGACAAGCAGTTGCGTCTGGTCTCCAAGCCGATCGAGAAGGTCACGGCCGAGATCCGCAAGCTTGCCGACGACATGTTCGAGACCATGTACGATGCGCCCGGCATTGGCTTAGCGGCGATCCAGATCGCGCAACCCCTGCGTCTGATCACGATGGATCTCGCCAAGCGCGACGAGAACGGCGAGACCGCGCGAGAGCCGCGCGTCTTCATCAATCCGGAGATCGTCGCCTCGTCCGAGGAAGTGTCGGTCTACGAGGAGGGCTGTCTCTCGATCCCGGAATATTACGAGGAGGTCGAAAGGCCTGCGAAGGTGCGCGTGCGCTTCACCGATCTCGACGGCAAGTTGCACGAGGAGGATGCCGAAGGGCTCTACGCCACCTGTATCCAGCACGAGATCGATCATCTCAACGGCGTGCTGTTCGTCGACTACCTGTCGAAGCTCAAGCGCGACCGCGTGTTCAAGAAGTTCGAGAAAGCCGCCAAGCGCGCGGAGTGAGCGAACCATCCTTCGCCGTCATGCCCGGCCTTGTGCCGGGCATCCACGTTCTTCGCGCTACGAGCAAGAAGGGCGTGGATGGCCGGGACAAGCCCGGCCATGACGAGTACCTTGTTCGTTTTGAGGATTGTCTCGCCCTATGCCTCTCCGCCTCATCTTCATGGGCACGCCCGATTTCTCCGTGCCGACGCTGCTGGAGCTCGTCGCGCATGGCCATGAGGTCGCGGCCGTCTACACCCGCGCGCCGAAGCCGGGCGGGCGGCGCGGGCTGCAGTTGCAGCCGACGCCGGTTGAAGACGCTGCGCGAAAGCTCGGTATTCCCGTGTTGACGCCGAAGACCTTGAAGACGCCGGAAGCGCTCGACGAGTTCCGCGCGTTCGATGCCGATGCGGCTGTCGTCGTCGCCTACGGCATGATCCTGCCGCAGGCGATCCTCGATGCACCAAAGCTCGGCTGCTACAATCTGCACGCCTCACTGCTGCCGCGCTGGCGCGGTGCCGCGCCCATCAACCGGGCGATCATGGCCGGTGATGCCGAGAGCGGCGTCATGGTGATGAAGATGGACGTGGGGCTGGACACCGGCGACGTCGCGATGGCCGAGCGTCTTGCGATCTCGGACACCATGACCGCAGCCGATCTGCACGATCGCCTCGCCCGGCTCGGCGCCGACTTGATGGTCCGCGCGATGGCCGCGCTCGAACGCGGCGCACTCCAGCTCAAAAAGCAGAGCGAGGACGGCGTCACCTACGCCGCCAAGATCGACAAGGCCGAGGCACGGATCGACTGGACCAAGCCTGCGCGCGACGTGCTGCGCCACATCCACGGCCTGTCGCCGTTTCCCGGCGCCTGGGGCGAGCTCGCCGGGGTGAGCGAAAATGCGCGCGTAAAGATTTTGCGCTGTGAGCTTGCAAGAGGCTCGGGTGCGCCGGGCGACGTGCTCGACGACCAGCTCACCATCGCCTGTGGCGAGGGCGCCATCCGCATCATCGAGCTGCAGCGCGAGGGCAAGGCGCGGATGCAGGCCGCCGACTTCTTGCGCGGCGTACCGTTGAGGGTGGGAGCTCGATTTACGTAACACTGTCATACCCCGCGAAGGCGGGGTATCCAGTACGCCGC
>NZ_JBBIAR010000068.1:0-51130 GCF_054185165.1 Bradyrhizobium sp. UFLA05-109
ATGATCAGACCTCCGGTTTCCGATGACGCAGCTTAGCTCCTCTGCGCCTCATTCATGGGATCTGTTTGCGCGGCACCATGACCGCTGGCCCTGATGTAGTCCGCGGATCGGGTCCCAATCATTCGCACGGGCTTTGACGCCCATGACCTCCGGTGATTCGTTTTTCAACGACCACCCTTTGGCACATTCGATGCCGGGAGCGGGCGTCGTCCACCACATTATTCGCGATCGATCCGGGCAGTGCTCGCTACCAATCGATGTCCGCTTCCGTCCCGATAGCGACCGCTTTTGCAGACGCAGCAAATGACGCGAGGGGCCAGAAGCAGACTCATGCAACGCCGCTATTCGATCACCTCGTCGGCGCGGGCGAGCAATGAGGCAGGTATTTCGAGGCCAAGCACCTTTGCGGCCTTGAGGTTGATCACCAGGTCGAACTTGGTCGGCTGCTCTACCGGCAGATCGGCAGGCTTGCTGCCTCTGAGAATTTTATCGACGTAGTCGCCTACACGCCGGAGCAGATCGGCTATATCGGCGCCGTATGAAACCAAACCGCCATTGGTGGTGAACAGTCGGAAGCCGTAGAGCGCAGGCAGACGATGCTCCGCCGCCAGCGCGGTAACTCGTGTGACGTGATTAACGGTCACTTGATCGCTAAAAACATTTATTGCGTTGGCGTGCTGGGCCGCGGCCGAGGCAAAGGCGCTGTCCAGCTCCTCCGCCGTGGTCGCCTCTACCACCGGGAGAGCCACGCCCAGCTTCCGAGCAGTTTCGGGCAACTCCTCGGCTACGAACAACCTGTGATCGGCATTGCTCGGGTTGACCAATACCGCAATTTTTGAGGCGGCAGGAACCATCTCCAGCAGGATTTCTATCCTTTTGCTGATGAAATTTCCCGGTACGAGGGCTGTCAGACCCGTTACGTTGCCGCCGGGATGCGACAGGCTTTGGACGAGGCCATGCCGCACGGGGTCGCCCGCAAGGAAAACAATCGGAATGCTGCTAGTTGCCGATTTCAGGGTCAGGGCTTCCCGCACGCCCGGGCCAACGAGTGCATCGGGCTTTAGCGCGACAAGCTCGTTCGCTAGAGGCGCTACGCGCTCGCCGTGCCCCTCGGCCGACCGGTAATCAACGATCAGGTTCTTCCCTTCGATCCAGCCATGATCGCGCATGCTGTCCTGCCACACCTTGAAATTTGGCAAGTACAGGGGCGCGCCATCAAGATAACCAATCCGGCGAGGCGGCCCCTGTGCCAACGAACGCCGTGGCGAAAAGAGCAGTGCCGCAGTACCCGCTATGAAATCCCGCCGGTTCATTCGATCCTCATCAAGGCTTGAGGACGATGGAGCGCAGAATATCACGTTTCGATGTGGCCCCACCCCGCTGCGAGTGCAAAAGTTGCGCTTGGCGAAAGACTGCTATGGGTCATCCGCGACTGAGCCGGGCAGTGCTCGTTACCAATCGATGTCCGCTTCGGTCCCGATAGCGCGCGCATTTGTGCAGAAGCAGCAAATGACGCGAGGGGTCAGTCGCGTCATTTTCAGCCAGTTGGCTGGACGTCTGCTTATCCCCTAATATCGGCGGAATAGCAGACATCCCTCCACCGCCGCGCGGGGCCAATATGCGACTTGCCGCAACGGAAGCGAGTGGATTGAATTGACCGCAATGTGCCTTGGTCACGGGGAAGACCCATGGGGTTATTGCGCACTGGAATGCTCTCGTTGACGCTCGTGGCGCTGCTCCAGATTACAAAGCCACCTGCGCAGCCATCGCCTGTCGTGGGTTACGTGGCTGCGAAGAACGCCAATCCGAAACGACTTGAGGTCTTCAAGAAGGGCTTGGCGGAACTCGGCTACGTTGAAGGAGCGAATATTCAGATCGAATATCGCGAGGCCGTATTGGATGCAGAGTATAACGGCCTAATGGCCGACCTTGTGGATCGAAAAGTCGACGTTATCCTCGCGGCGAACGTAGCAGCAACCCGAGCTGCCGCCAAAGCAACGAAGACCATCCCGATCGTCATGCTGGCGGTCTTTGATCCGGTCGGAATCGGGGTGGTCAAAAGCCTTGAGCGGCCGGGCACGAACGTCACCGGCACGACAACATACACTCCCCAATTGATCGGGGAGCGCCTGCGAATGCTCAAGCGCATCGTCCCAACGCTCGACAAAGTGGCAATGGCTCTGAACGGCAACAACGCTAATAACCTCGTCCAATTCGAATTGCTTCGTTCGGAAGCACAGAAGCTTGGCATTGCGGTCGAGCCGCTCGACATCCGAAAGCCTGAGGACGTCGATGCGGCGTTTGCCCAGGCGCTGACATTCGGGGCGAAGGGGCTCGTGAACGCCGTTGACACCTTCATCAACTCCCGACGCTTCGCGCTCGCGGCCGGCGCGGCGAAACACAAACTCCCGTCCGTCTATAGCGATATTGAGTATGTCATGGCTGGTGGGCTGATCGCACTCGGCTCGGGTCACGATGAGGGCTATCACGGCGCGGCCAAATACGTGGACAAGATTATGCGCGGCGCAAATCCCGCCGACCTGCCAATAGCGGGACCGACCGAATTCACTATGAGCGCCAATCGGACGGCACTTAAGAACCTCGGCTTGTCATTGCCGTCCGATCTCGTTGCCCGAGTCAACGAGTGGATTGATTGAGATTGGCTCACGCACGGCCAAAGCTGGCCGGTTCTCGCACATGTCGCTTGTGGGTTCATTTGCAAAAGTCGATTGCCATCCTGCCCTGGGCCGCCAGCAAGCGGATATCCACCGACACGACACGGAAGTCAGTTAGCGGCTAGGAGACGACCGAAACGCGAGGCTCAGACAGAGCTCGTCTGCTTGCTGAACATCAGGGAACGGTAGGTGCGGCACGTTTCGATTAGGTTCGCATTCTGCTAGTATAAGAAAACTTGAGGTGGGGACCGTCGGGCTTGGGAGAACTCCTGTGGCCAAATCATTCGTCATCATTCTCGCAGCCTTGATTGCGCTCGGCATTTCGGGCTGCGCGTGTTCGCAGGCGCAAGCCTCGGACCGCGAACGCCTTCGGATCGGCGCTACCATGTCAGTCACCGGAAAAGCCTACTCCGTCCAGGGCGGATATGGCCGCGAGGGCTACCTGCTGTGTCAGAAGCACATCAACGCGCAAGGTGGCCTGCTCGGCAAGACGGTCGAATTCTTGATCTACGACGACGAGTCTGACGAAAAGACTGCAGCGCGTTTGTACGAGAAGCTGATCACAGAAGACAAGGTTGATGCAATCCTCGGACCCTACGGCACCGCCATAACGGAAGCCGTTGCTGACATCCCGGATAAGCACCACAAGGTGATGATTGCGGCGAACGCCGCAACGAGCTCCATCTGGGAAAAGGGACGCAGGTACCTGATCATGGTGCTCGCGCCGGTCGATTCCGCCGCCATCGGTGTGCTTGATCTCGCCGCTCGGAACGGACTGAGAAAGGTAGCGATCATCAATCAGGATGCGCTGCTGCCGAAGGCGGTCGCGAAAACCACAAACGAGCTCGCCAAGAGCAAGGGTTTGGATGTGGTGTCATTCGAAACCTATCCCACGGGTACAAGCGATTTCTCTGTCCCTTTGAAAAAGCTAAAGGAGTCTGCTCCGGACTTGTTGGTTGCAGCGGCCGTCCAGCTCGACGACCTCGTGGCGATCGTCCGCCAAACGAGGGCAATGAACTTCGATATCAAGATGACGAGCACTTTGCCCTACGGCTTGCTCCCGGAATTTTACCAGCAGCTCGGAAAGGACGCCGAGTTTGTCTACAGCGCGACGTTCTGGGAGGCGAGCTTGCCAAATCCCGGCAATCCGGAATTCGTCGCAGCGTACCAACAAGAGTTCAATCGTGCCCCGGCTGTTCAATCCGCCAACTCGTATGCCGGCTGCCAGATTTTTGCCGAAGCGGTGCGACAGGCAGGCACTACCGAACCGGAAAAGCTCCGCGACACGCTCCTGTCGCTCAAGACCAAGTCCATCCTCGGTGACTTCGCCGTCGATCAGCATGGTTTTCAGATTGGGCAGAAGGCGGTGACGATCCAGTGGCAGGACGGAAAGCAAGCGGTGGTCTGGCCCGGCGGGTTGGGGTCTGCGCCGCGGTTCCCCACGCCGAGTTGGGCAAGTCGTTAGGCTGAGAGACCCGCAAGGTAGCAATGCGGTCCATGTCCGCTGTGGGTCAATCGCGTCGGTGCTCGTTAAGGCCGCACGGCCGTCAATGTCTGCTTCGCGACGAAAGCGACCAAAATACTGCGTCGCCGCGAGATGACGCGAAGGGCCATGTGTGGACGGCTCCTGGTTGGCAAGGAGAATCTTCACTTTGCGGCGTTGGGAGCGGCCATGTGTTCGGCCGGTTTGCGCGGTACTCATGACCGCTGGCCATAATGCCCTCCGCGGATCGGGCCTCATCCCCGAATACGACCCGAGGATGAACGTGTGGCTCGGCCGTTCCCAAATGACGACGATCAACACCAAGAACGTGCAGCGCACGAATTTCCTGTTGGGTCATCCCTGCGGCACGGACTTCGTTTACGACGAGATGATGGTCGCGCCGGGATTTGGGGAAATCGCAGGCGGGGCTTCCTCACCGGAGCAGCAATCAGCCCGTCTCGAACATGCCAGCACTTTCCTCAATGGCGGTTGGTTGCGTATTTAACGGACCGTTCTTTGTCCCTTTCGTCGATTTCCAGACGCTTGTCGTCAGTCATACCGGACATGGTCTCGAGCGCCCAAACTTTCGCGCATCGAGGCCAGTCCTCAACGCTCGAAGCGAAAGCCAACATCCTATTCCTGAACACTTACAAACGTTGTTTTCCCTCTGCCTCATCCTGAAGAACATCTTTTACCTCCTCAACCGGCCAGATTTCCCCGGCCAGAATGACACGAACCCGGCTGTGATCGCTCGCGCTGACGAGAACGTGAGTGCTTATCCCGCCAATGATCCTTTCGAGATGCAGATCGGTCTCGGGCTTCCAGGCCAGCGTCTTATTGAGATCGCCGGGGAATATCTGCCACACGGAGCCGTCGTCCAGCTCGACAACATGGCTTTTAGAGTGAGATCGGACCTTCATGATTGATCGGCCTCGCCACCTTGAGGATGAAGCTCACGCTTTTCAGCTTCGATGCTCCTGATGAGTCGCTCGACCCCTTCAAGCACGAGTTTATCGGTTACGCTCGTCGCGATTTGACGGTAGTGGTTGATCTTCGCATCGAGTTCTTCGCACTTCTCGCACACGGACTCTTCCCGCTTACCGTGAAGCAACGGGCGAGTATTGAGTGCGTTCCGCCTTGGAGAGCGGAAAGCCGCGAGCTGCCGACTGCTGGCCTTGCTTATGATCGGCGCATTCGTGTAGGGACAGGTTGGTCCACTTTTGAACACAGGCGTTCACCCGCGCCTCAGTGACCCTTTTCCGTCTCGGAACGAAAGCATCCGCTGCACTGTTGGTCGATCTCATTCGTTCAAGGAGGATCGAGATGGACTGGAACCGTGTCGAAGGCAACTGGAAGCAGATGAAGGGCAAGGTGCAGGAGCAGTGGGGCAAGCTCACTGACGACGATCTCGATGTGATCAACGGCAAACAGGAGCAACTCGAAGGCCGATTGCAGCAACGATACGGCTACGCAAAGGATCAGGCGCAGAAGGAAGTGAATGACTGGTACGGTCGTCAGAAGTGGTGAGATGGACAGTTCAACTCGAAGAACCCCGCGTCTGCGGGGTCCTTTTTTATGGCGAGCATCTCCCTGACCTTAGCGCTTCGCTTACCCTTGAAGAAAACCCCAGAGTACGATCAGGTAGTAGATCGCCACCGCAACGATCACGTTGACCGCGACTATAAGCAAGACATCAATGGGTATGATCGGTTTTGGCGTGCCCATCGCAGCGACTGTAGTCGCGATGAGATATTCTGACGGTTCACAAATGATGGGCGAGGTGATTTCTGCGATTAGTGTTGCGTAAGAGCCTCGGCCGGTTCCCACACCATCACGGCCCCATCGCGGCGATCCTCTGCAGTCGCCCGCCAAGCGGCTACGGCAAAGTAGAAGGTAAGTGCCAATGCAATAGCGGCCAAACCTGAGCCGAGCTGAGTCATCGTCGGCATCTCCTAATGATCATCTCACAGAGAAGCACCTCGCTTGAGTGGGCACGACTGAAAGGTGCAAATCTATAGACTTGCCCGCGCAATCCACAGGGAAGCGACAGGCATCATCGGAGCATTAGCCACGCAATTACCGTCAGCCTTTGGACGGGTCGGCTGCCGGAAATCGCTCTTGGGTCTTGCGGCCTAGGAAGGTGTCAGGTGGTGATACCCGCAGGACATCTAACGCCTGCGCCACGATCTCGCGTAGCACAGCATTTTGCTCCGCGATTTCGGAAGCCAGAACGTGAGCATGATTGACGTAAGCATTGCCCGGCATGGTGGCGCTCCCCTTGTTGTGCAGGCGGGAGCGCTCTCGGTCTCTCGGCCACCGACGCCTACGGGCAGAGTCTCGGCCGGTGATGAGGATAAACCAGCCCAAGTCGCTTTGGTTCCAAACTGAATTGGGACCGCGAGCACGTTCTGTTCTTTTACAACTGAACACACATTCAGGGGTTGTCGCGTTGAGAACGAAATGGGCCTTACTCTTCGCTGTCGCGTGAGTCAGCGTTTCGGTTCCACTCCGCTGCCCGATCAGCAAGCCTATCGTATTCTTCTGCGATCCTTAGCAGACGCTGTTTCTCTCGTTTATCGATGTACTCGAACTGGTTCGCTTTGGCGCGCGTCTCTTCGGCCCGCTGTCTCCAATAAGCGGGGTCTTGCATCGGACTCTTCAAGGCGCTCACCCTCCATACTTTCAGGGTAAAACGCAGACTCAGTAGCCGCCGCTCCATTCACAAATTGTCCCAGCCTGTTTGCGAATGAGATTGAGAACGGCTCTTATCTGCGGCTCGTGAAGAAGGAGACCGCCAATCGGAGGTGACCTTATTGCTGCTTTGGATGAAGCCCGAGCATCAAGGGCTCGGTCCCAAGAAGCTTCAAGGAGAGCTCGATCTGTTGCTGAGAGCGTCGCAGCATTTCTTTTTCACGTTCGGTGCTTGCGTCCAATCGCGCCAGCCTTGCAGCAACTTCCCGCGCAGCCCAATACGTGTCTTCAAACATCGATTGGCTCCCCCGGTCGGAGAAACGACCCTTGGCGCAACTCTGAATGCCAAGCCCGTGAGCACCAAGGGCCAGCAGCCTGGGCCACAGGGCAATTCAATCTGTCTACTTTTGAACAATAAAAAATGGCCCCAGCTGTTTGGGCGGCGAGCTGGGGCCATCTCCGCTCGGTGCACGGGGGATTACCGACCGGAGCATGGCGAGAACACGCGAAGCTGCCACTTGTTCCTGCCCCACCCGACGGTGCACTTTTCTCCCCGATATCCACAGTCCTGCACGTAAAGGAGGTTGACAATCGAGTTGATCCGGCTCGTCGGCCCTGTAGCCTTCCTCTTGGGAATGCCAAGGGTTTAGCGTAGGGGGAATCCATGGATAGTACCGAGCGAGCCTTCGTCCTCATCGCGGCGACGGGCTTCTACGTCATGGTCGCTGGCATCACTTGGCTACTGGTTAGTTGAGATTGAGCCCGCCAGCGCGAACCGACGGGCACTCCTGTTTCACCGCCCGAGGCGTCGGCGGTGCATGTCGGGACCGGTAGCAGCCGGACCTACGCCTATTCGCCGAGGACCAGGGCGCCGAGCCCGAAGAACGTGACGCCGCCGACCCAGACCAATTCAAGCGCGGTCTCGATTGCCGAGGTCTCAATCGGAGCATCGCGCAAAAAGGACACGACCACGAAGACCAGGTTCAGCATCAGGCCGATCCAGCCACACGCGAAGAACAGCAGTTTGAACAGGGGTTTCATGATCCCCTCACTCTCGCTATCTGCCGTACCGCCGTACGAAACGCTGTGGAGCCGCGTGCTCTGGCAAGCGGCTCCGACGAGCGCCATTCGTCGAACTTCCCACTTTACAGGATTGGCTTTAGTGCGACACGGTCGCCCCAGGTTTTGACGCCGCTACAAGCACCAATCGATCCTGCAGATCCGCCAGAGCCGCCAGGCCCTCCACTGGACTCGCCGCGGTCACCTTCGATGCCACCAGGTCCGCCCCCACCTCCGTTGCCGCCGCATCCGGGTGAGCCCCATATAGCGATCACGCCGGTGTTGCCGGTTGCACCGGGCGGTCGAGTGCTGGCAGTGCAAGCTGTCGCGCATCCGGCTTTGATCCCGTTATGAGGAACCGGAATGTTTCCGTGTAGTGACAGCGTGATTGGACTGGTCGCGCCGCCGGCACCCCCCTGTCCCCCACTCCCCCCAGCACCACCATTCGCGGCGCGGCAGTGGCCAAAAACACCGCGGTGATCGTGGCCGCCACCTTGCTGACCTTGTCCACCATTTCCGCCGTCCCCTCCCGGCGATCCATCGGTGCGAATCCACAAGGAGCCGTTGACAGTCACTGAGCGAAGGTCGCTGATTGCCAAGGTAACACCGGACACCCCCGTTGCACCTGCTCCACCGCCCTGCCCCGTCGCCCCCCGCTGGCAGTATTGCGCCTGCGGAGGTGGTGGTCCGCCGTCCCCACCACGTCCCGCCTTCGGCGCGTTACTCGACAAGTCGATTGTCGCGTTTTCCTCAAACACGAACTCTCCGACCCACCAGTCGATCGATCTTACCTCAGGAGCTACCTTTATCGTCGCGCCCTTGGGGATGTAGAGCTTCGTGATGTTGAGCTTCGCATCTGGCGGCGTGACGGTGTATTCATTCTGGGCATCGAACGTCGGAAACGTACCGACAGTGCGAATGCCGGGCCGTGAACCTTCCTCCGGACCTGGACTAGGGTCAGGCTGGGCCTGTTTGGTAGGATGCGCAGGTGCCCCCTTCTTTGGCACTGGTAAATCACCCGCAGAAGCAATAGCCGGAAATAGGATCAAAGCGGCGCAAAGAGCCGCAGGCACGTGTAGCATATCCCCCCCAAAATCTTCAGTTGTAACGGCGCGAAGCTCTCAGATTTTGGAGATGTCGTCCAGCATCTTCGATTTTGCAGTGAACAACGCGAGAAAAACCTACGCCTCGGTCGATGCCGCTCATGCGTGGTTCTGACGCGGGCCCGTTTGCCGTTTCTCTCTTCAGCAACGCGCCTCGTCGCGGCACATATCCTTTTTCCCGATGATTTCTGGATGTCTCGCCGCTTTGCACTGGAAGCGGAAAGGTCCTGGCGGATATTGCCTGCAATTTTGCGCTTCGGCGGCGGTTACCAAGCTGCCAAGGACTATCGAAGCGCCAATCAGTGTTCTGATCATCAGGCACCCGATCGAAGCACTTAGAAACGGCCCCAGCACAACCCTAAATGCCGGGGCCGTTGGAGGTTGCTTGGTGTATTGGTGAACCAAGCCGAAGCTAGCCTAGACCGGTTCGGCATTTTGTTATGTCCACTTTTGGACAGAGCGGCGGTGCCGAGTTTTCCCGCGAAAAAGGGCCTCAGCGGTTTGGCGGCGGCCGGGGCCCTTGGCTTAGCTCCGGCGCGACAACAGGGGGACATTGACGGCCAGAGCGAGTCGAGAACACGCGGCCTTGCCGCCTGTTCCCTGACTCGCAAGACATCGTGAAAATATTATCTTCACGCCATGTGTATGGCGTACGCCAGCGTGAACCGGCGGGCCCGATATTCACTGCCTTAGGGGTACCGTAGCGGCCGGAGCTGCTCCAGCCCCGCTTCGATCGTTCGCAGATCATCATGAACATATTTTAGTGCATGGCGCGGGTCGATGCTCGCTGTGCACTGGAGGCTTTGCTGCAACTGGCGCCGAAGCTCTCTCATATCCTCCAGCGCTCGCCGGTTCTTCAAACGCACGTGGACGGAAACGAGTGTTTCAATGGTAGACGGCATTGGAGCGTGCCCCCAAACAATGCGATCGACCCCGCCTCAGTTACCTAATTTTCCCGATATCGTTTGTTCCGGCGATTTCATAGGTGAATCTCCTGGTCCTAAATTCAATTTGCATCGTCATCATCAAGTGGGGCGACCGGTTAAAACATCGCTATGAGATCCGATTGAACTAGCTCCTCCGTGGGCGCTGAATGATTTCGCAACTCGGCAGGCGCATGGCGTGCCAAAAGAAACCTGCCGGCCTCAGGAGCCGACGGGCCCTCAGGCTCACCGCCTGCGAACGACAGAGAGCGTCGCCAGCCGCTGGCAGGGCCTTTGGACGGACAATTCCGGAGCGGCCTGCCACCGGACAAGGCGGTTGGAGGTGAAGCGAGGCCCGGCATTGGAGGCAAATCCAACCGGACCTTCGTGCTCGATGACGTGGGAGGCGGCGATCAAGTCGACCGGGACCTTATTGCCGAGCAATTCGGAGAGCGAATAATCTCCATCGGAGACTGTATCGATCTCGCCGAGTTCCCCGACGCTCAGCGAACATCTCTTAGATTGCGGAACGCTGTTGGCGTCGACCTCGTCCAGCGAGCGAAGGCATGTGTGAAGGAGCTAACCTCACTATAGCCTAACAGCCACGCGACCTCGGAAATCGGAAGGTCCCGTTCGCAGAGATAGCGTTGGGCAAGAGCGCGCCGAAACTCCCCAAGCACGCTAGAAAAGGCTGTATCCTCGTCGGACAATGCACGAGCAAGGGTGCGGCGGCTCATACCAAGGCGGCGCGCAACCTCCGCTACGTTCGCTTTCCCGTGTGGGAGCAAGTGAGCTATTTGATCTTCGACGCGGGAGCGCATACTAGCGCGCCGGGACACTCGACCGTCAAGAGCGTCGTCTGCGTATCGAAGTAATAGTCTGTTCAAATGAGCGTCGGCACCGACAATCCGCGACGAGCCTATCGACGCAGGAAACACTATCTGATCGCCTGTCGCCGTAAAATCGATCTTGCAGCCTAGATAAGCCAGAACGTCCGCAGGTGTCTGCGATCTAAAATGCTTCAGCGTGACCTGCTGCGGAGCAATCCGACTGCCGGTCAATGTCCGACAGATGCGAAGTAGAGTGGTAAGCCAAAACTCGATGTGGTGGCGATCTGCGATCCGATCGATATCCAGGTATTCGAATCTGATGACAACCGAAGGCTCTAATAAAACCCGCAGCCGCACTCCCTCATTATTGATCGCGCAATAGCGTTCCGCATTCCGCAGAGCGTCACCGATCTGTTCTGAGGATGCCATGACGTAATAGAGCAAGCCGATCTCGCCCAAATCGAAGTTTTGCGCGAGACGGAAGCCAAAGCAATCGTCCTGCGCTGCCGTGGCGGCGAGTTCGAGCAGCCTGACCTGAGAGCTCGCGTCGAGCCGTCGGTTGCGATCTTGAATGTCTTCGCTTGTTAAGCCAGCGCGCAACAGAACGGGAGCCAAATTTATTTCCGCACGACACAATCGATCACATGCGAGTCGCGCAATTCCACCAGTTGCACTTGGGATCGACGAGAGCGCTTTATCAAGGCGCATGCGTGCAGGCGATGGGTTGGAGTGGGAAGACAATCTTGGCACGACACGGTCTTTACCGTTCCAATCCTCCAGCACCAACTGAAGCGAAGATTGATCTAGATCAAGGTGAAGATCGTACCGTTTCCCGGTGGGCGGCCTGAATAGTTGACCCAGGATCACAAGACCTAATCCGAGCGGTCGTATAGCGGAGTTGCGGCGTCGCCATTGATCAATGACGACCTTGGAGCATTGAGTGATGTCGGAAACTGCGCAGTCCCCGGTGCTCAATGATACGACACAAGTGTCCGTTCATGCGGACCAAGAGAGCCCGCGCAAGGATCATGCCTTGTTCGGGCTCCTTCTGTTGGCCATCTTACTAATAGCGACGGGAGTTTGGATTTATGTTCTCGCACGCGGCCTCTGGGCTGCTGCCGTCTGGATTGCAGGTTAACTTCTTCAACTAGCGCCTTAACTAGCCGGGGATGTGCCGCCGCCAAGCTGCTGGCGGTTTTACTTTCGGTGGGACCTGCGACGACGCATCATGCGCGCCCCTTGCACAAGGCGCTAGCCGGGCAAACGTTACGAGAACAGGCAGCGTCATATCACCCGTGTTCGCCGCGTGGCGGCATCTACTCGTTCGCGATGATCCGACCGGCGAGTCTTCGCCGGATTGGTTCTGGGTCGGCACAGGTGCCAAGGTTCTGCGTTGGGTGTGCCTCGGGAATCGGTTGGCGGCAGTGCTTTCGGCGCGCATAGCGTCGCTGGCGAAAGGTGCAATTCGCCAGTCGTCGCTTGTTTCAGCGTTCCACCGCCGCCGTAACGAGATTTCGCGGATCGCCATTCCAGAAGGCCTCGATATTGTCCACGAGCTGGTCGGCGAGCGCCTGCACGGCCTCTTGGCTCGCCCAGGCCACATGCGGGGTCAGAATGAAGTTCGGCAATCCAACCAGTTGCATCAGCGGATGATCGGCCGGGGGCGGTTCGACGGTCGCGACATCGAAACCCGCGCCCGAGATCTGCCCGGAGCGAAGGGCATCGCCAAGCGCGGTCTCGTCGACAAGACCGCCACGCGCGGTATTGATCAGAAGCGGGCGCCGTTCCATCACGGCGAATTCCGGCGCAGCGATCATGTTGCGTGTCGCCGGCATCAATGGCGCGTGCAAGGTGATGACGTCCGACGTACGCAGCACGTCCTCAAAGGGAGTGTAGAGAGGCCCCATCCCCTCCACGCCCTTGTAGGTGGAAAACAGCACGCGCATTCCGATCGCGCGGCCGATGTCCGCGACGGAACGGCCGAGTGCGCCGTCACCGATGATGCCGAGCGTCGAGCCGGCCAGGTCGCGAATGGGAAAGTCGAAATAGCAGAACTGGCCGGATTCGAGCCATCGGCCGCTCTGGACTGAATCACGATAAGCAGTCAGGCTGCGACGGAGCGCGAATATCAGTGCGAAAGTGTGCTCGGGGACCGTATTGACCGCGTAGCCGCGAATGTTCGAAACGGCAACGCCGCGCTCTTCGCAGGCATGGATATCGACGACGTCGTATCCCGTGGCCGCAACCGCGATCAAGCGCAAGTGCGGCGCCGCCTGCAACTCCGCGCGCCGAACCGGCACCTTGTTGGTAATCACGATGTGGGCGTCCGCGATCCGGCTCGCGACGTCCTGCGGCGCGGTCGTTGCGTACTCCTGAACTTCGTGCCGAAACGACGGCGGCCGAAGCCGAATCTCCGGCGGCATCGTGTCCCGGTCAAGAAACACGATACGGACTGGTTCCGATAGGTTGGCCATCTTGCTCTCGCGGTCAGTTGTCCTAGGCGACGGTTAGCTTATCGCTAAGCAATCCCAATGCCATTCCCGCAACCTTCTCGGCCGTAATGCCGAAATGGACGAACAGTGCATCGCCCGGACCTGACGCCCCGAAAGAGGACATTCCGACAAATCCGCCCCGGTCGCCGATCCAGCGGTCCCAGCCGAGCCGCACCGCCGCCTCGACCGCGACCCGCACGCCCTTGCCGAGAACACCTGCGCGATAAGCTTCGTCCTGCTCCTCGAACAGTTCCCAGCACGGCATGGAGACCACCGCGGTGGGCACCCCCTGCGCCTGCAGGACAAGCCGCGCTGCGAGCGCGATCTGGACCTCCGAGCCTGTTGCCAGCAACGTGGCACGCCGCGCGCCATCGGCCTCGGCAAGCACATAGGCTCCACGCGAGCAAAGATTGGCGGAACTCTCCTGGGTACGAACCGGCGGCAAGGCTTGTCGCGAGCAGATCATCGACGACGGGCCGTGCCTGCGGCGCAACGCAAGCTCCCAGCATTCGGCGGCTTCCACGTTGTCGGCGGGGCGGAACACCGCCATGTTCGGCATCGCGCGCAGCGAGGCCAGGAATTCGACCGGCTGGTGGGTCGGCCCGTTCTTGCCGATGCCAATGGAATCGTGGCTGTAGACGGTAACGACCGGCAATTCCATCAGCGCGGCCATCCGCAGCGCCGGTCGCATGTAGTCAGAGAAGACCAGATAGGTGGCGCCGAGAGGCAACACGCCGCCATGTGCGGCCATGCCGTTCATCATCGCACCCATGGCGTGCTCACGGATGCCGTAGTGCACGTAACGGCCGGCGGGATTGGCGGACGTGAATGCCTGCAAGGCGCGCTTGCAGTTGGTCGGACCTTCGAGGTCGGGGGCGCCGGAAATCAGCTCGGGAATCGTCTCGGCGAGCAGCGCAACGATATCGGCAGTCGCCTCGTTGGTGGAGCGGATCGGCCCTTCGGCCGCCATCTTGCGGCGCCACGCGGCCAGCGCATCGCTCCATCCTTCGGGAAGCTCGCCGGCCATCATACGCTCGAACACGGCGCGCTTCTCCGGCTGCATGGCGGCCACACGGGCGCGCCAGGATTCGTAGGCAGGCCGGTTGCGATCGGTGACGCCGTCCTTCCAGGCCTCCGTCACATCGCCGGGAATCTCGAACGGTCCTTCCGTCCAGCCTGCCGCCGCGCGCGCCTCTTCCAGATCCTTGGCGAACACGCGACCGCCATGCGCGCCGCGCTTGCCCTCGAGCCGCGGCAATCCCTTGCCGATGGTGGTGCGGCAGGCGATCACGGTCGGTCGCGGGTCGCGTGCGGCCAATAGCAGTGCCGCCGAGACCTGCTCCACATCATGACCGTCGGCATCGATGACCTGCCAGCCGGCGATCCGGAAACGCCCGCGCACGTCCTCGGAGATCGCGAAATCGGTGTGACCGTCGTCGGTCATGCGATTGTCGTCCCACAGGAAGCAAAGCTTCCCCAGGCGCAGATGGCCGGCGAGGGAGATCACCTCGTGGGCGATACCTTCTTGCAGGCAACCATCGCCGACGACGGCGTAGGTACGGTGGTCGACGATATCCGCGCCGAAGGTCGCACCGAGCCAGGCTTCTGCAACAGCCATGCCGACCGCGTTGGCGATGCCCTGTCCGAGCGGGCCGGTCGTGACCTCGATGCCGAGATCGGGCGCCCGCTCGGGATGGCCGTGGGTGTGCGAGCCGAGCTCGCGAAACTGCTTGATCTCTTCGATCGGAAAACCGGCGTAGCCCGACAGATGCAGCAAGGAATAGATCAGCATCGAGCCATGGCCGTTCGACAGAACGAACCGGTCGCGATCCGGCCACAGCGGATCGGCCGGATTGCACTTGATGTGTCGCGTGAACAGCGCGGTTGCGATCTCGGCGCAACCGAGCGGAGCGCCGGGGTGGCCATCCGCTGCCCGCTCAATGGCATCCAGCGACAAAAAGCGGATCGCGTCGGCCATGCGCTTGTGCAGGTCAACCGGAGCGAGCGACGTATCTGAGGTGATCGAAGGACTGATCGACATTTGCGATGACACCTGTTGCGGGCGGCACCGGCGAGACCGGCGCCGCCTGGGTTAAGTGCGCGTTTAGCGCATCAGGGGAGAAATCCGGTCGAAATCCAGGGAACGAAGGCGACGACCAAAAGACCGACTATGAGCGCAGCGAGATAGCTCCAGATGCGTTTGAGGCCGGAGTTCGGATCGACTTGTCCGATCGAGCAGGCCGCGTAGTAGCCGAGGCCGAAAGGCGGCGCGAACAATCCGATGCCCATCGCCAGGACCACCACCATGGCATAATGCACTTCGTGCACGCCCAATTGCTTGGCGACTGGAAACAGCAACGGTCCGAACAGCACCATCGCCGGGATACCCTCGAGCACGCTGCCAAGCACGACGAACAGCACGATCGAGCAGAGGAGGAAGCCGTACCGCCCACCGGGGGCCTGCGCCAGGGCACCAGCAAGCGCATGGGAGAAGTTCGATTGCGTCAACGCCCAGGACATGCAGGTCGCCGCGCCAATGATGAACAGGATGGTTCCCGACAGCGCCGCGGTGCCAACCAGCGCCGGATAAAGTTGGCGCCAATCGAACGAGCGGTAGACGACGATCCCCACAACGAAGGCATAGGCAATGCCGATGGTGGCCACTTCCGTCGCGGTCGCCACGCCTTCGCTGACCGCGACGCGGATCAGCACGGGAAGCATCAGCGCGGGTGCCGCGATGAGGAAGGTGCGACCGATTTCGCGCGCCGTCGTCACCCCGCGATCCGCACCGGTGCCTTCCGACATCCGCCGCCGCGCCACGAGGGCGAGCGCCAGCGCCAGCACGACGCCGGGAAGAATGCCGCCGGTGAACAAGGCCGCAATGGAGACGCCCGTCACCGATCCGATGATGATGAGCACGATCGAAGGCGGAATCGTCTCGGCCATCGCACCGGATGCCGCAAGCAGCGAAACGAGTTCGCCCTCGTGGATACCTCGACGCTTCATGTCCGGAAACAGCACGGGGGCCACAGCGGCCATGTCCGCGGTCTTCGCGCCCGAAATGCCGGAGACGAGCAGCATTGCACCAAGTAGCACGTAAGCAAGTCCCCCCTCGACGTGACCGACCAGCGCGGCGAGAAACTTGACCATCGACGCTGCCATGCGCGTCATTACGATCAGGTAGCCGAGCAGGATGAACAACGGCACGGCGAGCAGGATGAGCGAGCTCACGCCTTCATCGATGCGGCCAGGGATGACCTGCAACGGTGTCGTGGTCACGACCACGAGATAGGCGACCGTCGACAGGCCGAAGCAGAAGGCGATCGGCACGCCCGCAAGCACGCAGAGGCCGAGCAGCAGCGTGAAGAACAACAACAGGTTCCAGTTGCCGATCGCGACGATCCAGGGCGTAAGGAGATAGAGTCCTGCCGCGAAAGCGCCGAGAATAGCAATCGCCAATGCAAGCTGCAAAACTCCGAGGCGAAGGCTCCGAACAAGCGTACCGGCAAGCATGAGCGCAACGCCCACGGGTACCGCTGCGGCGCGCACGGCATCGTTCAGCCCAAGCGCGGGGGTGTGAACGAAAGCCTGATCTTCCGCGAAATCGACGGATGGCGAGAGGATGAGCAGCAGGAACAGAGCCGGCGCCATGGTCGCCAGCGCCTCAAGTAACTCCCGCATCGAACCGGAGCTTCGTTCGACCAGCGCGGTCATGCGCATGTGCTGGCCACGGCGCAACGCAATGGCTGAACCCAGCATGGCCAGCCAGAGGAACGTGATCGACGCGAGCTCATCCGACCATGTCAGGGGATGATTGAAGACGAAGCGCGCGATCACGCCCGTGAGCAGGATGACGATCTCGGCCGCCACGGCGAACGCCGCGAGCGGCTCGGTGACCAGAACGAGCAGCCGGTCGAGCTTGACCGCCAGTCCGGAGCTCATGCTTCCGGCCACGGGGTCATCGACGTGGATCGCGCTCATCCGAGCTTGCCTACTGCCTGCTCGAGCAGCGTCCAACCCTTCTCGCCGAACTTTTCGCGCCAATCCTTGTAGAAGCTGGTCTTGCCGAGCGTCGCGCGGAAGGCAACCTTGTCGACTTCGACGAAGTTGAGGCCCTTGGCCGCCAGCTCGTCACGCAGCGACTTCGACAGCGCGGCAATGTCGGCGCGCTCGTCGTCGGCCGCCTTGTTCAATTCGCGCGTCACGATCTCCTGCGCGTCGGACGGCAGGCGCGAAAACGAGCGGCGATTTCCCAAGATGAGATAGGCGTCCCACACATGGCTCGTGAGGCAGCAATATTTCTGCACCTCGTAGAGCTTGGCCGTCGAAATGATCGCCAACGGGTTCTCCTGCCCTTCGACCACCTTGGTCTGCAGCGCGGAGTACACCTCGTTGAAATTGATCGGCGTCGGACCTGCGCCGAGGGCCTGGAACAGGCTTGTCAGGATCGGCGCCGCGGGGACGCGCATCTTGAAGCCCTTGAGGTCATCCGGGGTCTTGATCTCGCGGGTGGAGGACGTGAGCTGGCGGAATCCGTTGTCCCAGGACTTGCTGACCTGAAGGACGCCGATCTTCTCGATCTCACCCTTGACGAAATTACCGAGATCGCCGTCCATCGCCTTCCACACGGCATCGTAGGAGCTGAAGGCGAAGCCGGTGTTGACGATGCCGACGCCCGGAACGAGCGTAGCAAGGACCGAAGCGCCGATGTTCAGATAGTCGACCGCGCCGTTACGGATTTGACCGAGAAGATCGGTATCGGAGCCGAGCTGATTGGCCGGAAACAGATTGATTTCGACACGGCCGCCCGTCGCCTGCTTGATCCGGTCGATGGCTTCGCGCGCCCGCTTGTTGACGGGATGCGAGGGGTCCTGGCCAGTCGCGAATTTGAGGGTGAATTCGGCGGCATCGCCGCGCCGCGAGATGATGGAGACAAGGGGTATGGCGGCGCCCATGGCCAGCGCAGCACGACGCGTCAAGCCCCTCTTCGCTTCCTCGGTCATTTCTCTCTCCCTGTTTGTTTGATTGATTGTCTGTCGTGAAGGTTTTGTCCTTCATCTCCAGCTTTTGATGGAGGTGCATATCGCCTCCGTCGAAATGCCGTAACGATCGTGCAATGTCGGCAGCGCGCCTGCGGCGAGGAATTCGTCAGGCAAACCGATCTGGTGGAACGCAGGATGGACTCGCGCCCGCATCAGGGCCGCCGCCACCGCCTCGCCCAATCCACCGATCACGGTGTGGTTCTCGGCGACGACGACGATGCGACCCGGCTTGCGGCACGCCTCCACGATCGTTTCGGTGTCCAGCGGCTTGATGGTCGGCACGTGCAGCACGGCCACACCGATGCGGTCGGATTCGAGCTGCTTGGCGGCTTCCAGCGCCCGCATCGTCAGCAGGCCAGAGGAGATGATGAGAACATCGGCGCCGTCCCGCAATTGCTTGGCCTTGCCGAGCTCGAACTTGTAGCCATACTCATCGAGCACGAGCGGCACCTGCCCGCGCAACAGCCGCATGTAGACCGGACCTTGATGCGCCGCGATCGCCGGCACCACCTGTTCGATCTCGTGGGCGTCGCAAGGATCGATGACGGTCATGTTCGGCATCGCGCGGAGCAGTGCCAGGTCCTCGGCGGCCTGGTGACTTGGCCCGTAACCGGAGGTCAGGCCTGGCAACGCGCAAGCAATCTTGACGTTACGATCCTCCTCCGCGATCGTCTGATGAATGAAATCATAGGCGCGGCGGGACGCGAACACGGCGTATGTCGTGACGAAGGGGGTAAATCCCTCCGCAGCCAGACCGGATGCAGCACCGAACAGGAGCTGCTCGGCCATGCCCATCTGGTAATAGCGATCCGGAAACTCCTTCGCGAACACGTGAAGGTCGGTGTACTTACCAAGGTCAGCAGTCATGCCGACGATGTCGGCCCGTTGGCGCGCAAGCTCGACCAGCGCATGGCCGAACGGAGCCGGCTTGGTCGCCTGCCCTTCGCCGGCAATCGAGGCGATCATGGCCGAAGTGGTAAGCCGCGGCTTTTCCTTTGCGGCCGTCGGAGCCATCGTTGCGACCGGCTTCATGCTTGCCTCCCTGCGTCCAGAGCTTGCAGCGCCAGCTGCCATTCGTGCTGGTCCACTCGCATGAAGTGGTTGCGCTCGCGCGCTTCGAGGAAAGGAACGCCCTTGCCCATGAGAGTGTCGGCGATGATCATGCGTGGCCTTGCGCCACCATGCGACTTGGCTGCATCGAAGGCGGCAGTGACGGCGTTGAGATCGTTGCCGTCGACCCGTTGCACGAACCAGCCGAACGCACGGACCTTGTCGGCCAGTGGCTCGAAGCCCATCATCTGTCCCGAGGGACCATCGGCCTGCTGATTGTTGACGTCGACGATGGCGATGAGATTATCGAGCTTGTAATGTGCTGCCGACATCATGGCCTCCCACTTCGAGCCCTCGTCGAGCTCTCCGTCGGAGAACAGCGTGTAGACGCGACTGTCGGAACCCTTGCGCTTGAGACCGAGGCACATGCCGACGGCGATGCTGAGGCCCAGTCCCAGTGAACCGCCGGACATCTCCATGCCCGGCGTATAGCTGGCCATGCCCGACATCGGCAGCCGGCTGTCGTCAAAACCGTAAGTCTCGAGCTCGGCATCCGGAACAATCCCGGCCTCGATCAGCGCCGCATAGAGCGCAATGGCGTAGTGGCCATTCGAAAGCAGGAATCGGTCACGCCCCTCCCAAGCGGGATCTTCAGGGCGGTAGCGCATGGCGTGGAAGTAGGCGACGGCCAGCACGTCGGCGATATCGAGTGCCTGGGCAATATAGCCCTGCCCTTGAACCTCACCCATCCGAAGAGCATTGCGTCGGATGCGGTAAGCACGTTCGGCAACGTCGGGCTCGTTGGTTCGCAATGCGGATTCAGCCATGACCGTCCCCTCGTTCAATGGATGAGCATGCCGCCGTTGACGTCGATGACGGCGCCCGTCGTGTAGGCGGAGAGGTCCGAGGCCAGGAACAGATAGATGTTGGCGACGTCCTGTGGCACGCCGAGCCGGCCGAGCGGAATGCCGTCAATGATCTCCTTGCGCTTGTCGTCGGAGATCTTGCCCGCGTTGATGTCGGTCTGGATCAGACCGGGCGTCACGCAATTGACGCGGATGCCGTCGGGACCCAGTTCGCGGGCCATCGCCTTGGCGAGACCGAGCACACCGGCCTTCGCGGCCGAATAATGCGCGCCGCCGAGAATGCCACCGCCACGCTGAGCGGAGACCGACGACATGCAGGCGATCGCACCGGATTTGCGGCCGCGCATGTGCGGCATGACCGCTTGCGAGAGAAAGAGCACGCCGCGCAGATTGACGTCCTGGATGCGATCCCAGTCCTCGGACGAAATGTCCCAGACCTTGACGGGTTGGGTGATGCCGGCGTTGTTGATCAGAATGTCGATCTGGCCGAAGACCTTGAGCACGTCGGAGACAGCGCGCTCACAGTCGGTCTTGTTCGTCACGTCGCAGGCCAACCCGATGTGGTCCTTGCCAAGCTCGGCTGCGGCACTCGCCGCGCTCTTGGCATCGATATCGAGGATTGCGACGCGCGCGCCGTTCTTTGCGAATGTTTTTGCAGTTGCGAAGCCGATCCCGCGCATGCCGGCGGCTCCAGAAATGATCGCAGTTTTGCCTGCCAAAAGCATGTTCCCTCCGTGTGATCTTGTTTCGATTGCCGCTGACTATGTTTGGGAGGGAGGGGTTGGAAAATACATGGAATTTGCATCAATAGGTGAATTGTGTTCACCTATGGCATGTCCAAGCTTCCGCTCGGTGCATTGCGCGTATTCGAAGCGGCCGCCCGCACCGGATCATTCCGCGCGGCAGCAAGCGAATTGGGACTGACGCCGAGCGCGGTCAGCCACGCGATCCGCGCCTTCGAGGACCAGATCGGAACGACGCTGTTCGAGCGCGAAGGTCGCAATGTGCGGCTCAACGTGGCGGGCGATGAGCTGTTGCGTCGCGTCTCGAGCGGATTCGACGAGCTGCGACACGGCCTCGAGGTCGCGAGCGCACGTTCGTCAAACCTGTTGCGAATCCACTGCGCGCCGAGCATGGCGGCGCAATGGCTGATGCCGCGCCTGCGAAGCTTGATTGAAGGCCATCCCGAACTTGAGGTGCGGCTCGCCGCCGGCGTCGACTATCCGCACTTTCGCAACGACGAGTTCGACGTCGACATCTGCTATGGGCCGCCGCGGCAGGAGGGCTTGTCCGTATTGCCTCTTGGCGAAGAGACCATACGTCCTATGTGCGCACCTTCTCTCGCCGGCGCGATCCGTGAACCTGCAGACCTCTTGAAACTGGTGCTGATCGAGAGCGAGCAGAAGCGCGTTCGCTGGAACGCCTGGTTCGCCACAAACGGCCTGTCCGCACCGAGCCCCGGCGGATTTCGGTTCGACCGCAGCTTCATGGCGATCGCCGCCGCCACGGACGGCCTCGGCGTCACCCTGGAATCGACACGACTTGCCGAACGCGAGCTCGCCACTGGCCAGCTGGTAGCACCGCTCGCCGGGCGCGCTCGCGATGTCACCTATGTCGGCCACTATCTCGTGTGCCCGCCGCAGGCCAAGCACAGGCGGTCGGTCCGCACGTTCACCAAGTGGATTGCAAAGGAGTTGAATTTAACTCACGGGGCCCAAACGCGTTAGTTCGTCCCGTCCGAAACGGAGAGCTATCCAACGCCGCTGCGGATCCCCGACGCGGACTAGCCGGCCTTGCGCACCGTCTGCAGGAATTCCGCAACGTCGTGCTTGAGCGCACGCGCCTGCTCTTGCAGCGCAGCGGCTGCGGCAAGCGCCGCTTCGGCGCCGGCATCGGTTTCGCCGGCGACATTGCGGACGTCACCGATCTGCCCGGTCACCGCCGTCGTCCCGTTCGCTGCCTGTTCGACGTTGCGGGCGATCTCGCCCGTCGCAGCACCCTGCTCCTCGACGGCGGCTGCGATCACGGTTGCGATCTCTGTCATCTCGGCGATGGTCCTGCCGATCTGGCCGATCGCAGCAACGGACTGGCCGGTCGAACTCTGGATCTCGGCGACGAGACCCGCGATTTCCTCGGTAGCACGCGCGGTCTGCGTCGCCAGACTCTTCACCTCGTTGGCGACCACGGCAAAACCCTTGCCGGCATCGCCGGCGCGCGCCGATTCGATCGTGGCGTTCAGCGCGAGCAGATTGGTCTGGCTTGCGATCGCTTGAATGAGTTGCACCACCGTGCCGATCCGCTCCGCCGAGTCCGACAGCGCGCGCATCAGGGCTTCAGTGCGCGACGCTTCCTCCTTGGCCTGATCAGACACGGAGACTGAGCGGGCCACCTGGCTCGAGATCTCCTTGATCGAGGCAGCGAGTTGATGCGTTGCCGCCGCCACGGTCTGAACGTTGGAGGAGGCCTGTGCAGAGGTCGCGGCAACCTGCTCGGCGAGCGACCTTCCGCGCTCAGCAACGCGCGCGAGATCTTGGGCGCTCTGTCCCATCTCTTCGGCACGGTTTGAGACGCCGCCGATGACGCCTTCCATGCCCCGATCGAAACGGTCGGCGAGTTGCGCCATCATCGCCGCACGCTCGGTCTCGGCCGCGGACCGCTGTGCAGCGGCCTCCTGTTCCATGCGTCGGACAGTCTGTGCATTCTGCCGGAAGATTTCAACAGCGCCGGCCATATGGCCGATCTCGTCACCCCTCTCCCCGCCAGGAATCGCCTGATCGAGCTCGCCGGCCGCAAGGGACTGCATGCGCAGGGTCATCTGACCGATCGGCCGCGATACGCTGCGCCCGATCAGCCAGGCGAGCAACGCGCCCAGAACCAGCGCGGAGGCAGCGACCGCCATCAATACATTGCGCGTGTGCTCGACGGTTTCGGCAGTGAGCCGGCTCTGTTCGGCGCGTGCACTACCCAACGCCTGGCTGATGGTTCCGGTCTGCGCGTCGATCGCGCCGCTCGCTTTGACGAGATCGGCCTGGCCCTTGCGCAGCTCACCGACCGCGGCGGAAAGGTCCGTGAGCATAGAAGCCTGATCGGCGAGCACCTTCTTGAGTGCGGTGAGCAGGCTCTTCAGGCGTGGCGCCTCGAGGCCCGCGATCTCCGCCTCGCTGTCAGCGATCGCAGCCTTCGCATAGCCGAGCGTCAACGCGACATCGTCGGCGTCGGACGGGGCCTGGGTGATGATGAAATGCAGCGCGGCAACGCGCACCGCATCGACCGTAGCCGCCAGGCGCAGCGGCTGGAGAAGGTGCTCCGGCTGGTTACCAAGTGCGACATTGATCGCGCCGATGTCGAGGCTCGCTGAAGCCCCCAGCGCCTCGCTCTTGGCACTCGCGGTGCGGAGATGGTCGACCGCAGCGGCCACGGTTGCAAAGGATTTCCTGTAGCTGTCGAGTGCCTCAACCAGTACATTGCGGCCGGCCGTGATCGCCGGCAAACGGCCAAACTGCTGGTCGGCCTGGTCGAACGCCTGGCCGAATCCATCGATCGCCTTGGCAGCAGCGTCGCGATCACCAAGATTGCGCGTGCGAACGAACTTTTCGACCGCGCCATTGGCCGACAGCAGCGCGGCATGGACGCGCGCCATGGCACCGTCGCCGTCAGCGCTGGTGACGAGATGGCTGACCGTGCCACCAATCTCGGACAGCCGCAGCACGGCAAGGAGTGCCAGCACGGTGAGGAAGCCCAAAATCAGCGTGAAGCCACCGAAGATGCGCGGGCGGATGCCGATGCGCGACAGGAACACGGACAAGGTCATGATGTTTCCCCCGGGAGTTACGGCGTGGCCCGGATCTGGGCGAGCACGTCCTTGCCGAAGCGCTTCTCGAACTCGGGCTCCAAAGATTTCACGGCATCGATGAAGGGCTGGCGATCGACCTTCTCGATGATCTCCATGCCACCCTTGCGCAGTTGCTCGAGCTTCTTCGCCTCGTCCTCGGCGCCGGCCTGCCAGGTCGCCTCCGCACCGGCTTTGGCGGCGGCGATGAGGGCGGTCTGGTCGGAAGGCTTCAGCGCCTGGAACATGTCGCGATTGGCAACGAAGGCGATTGGCGCAAAGAAATGCCCGGTCAAGCTGACATATTTTTGCACTTCCTCGAGATGGGCCGTGGCGATCGTCATGACGGGATTCTCCTGCCCGTCGATTCGGCCATCCTTGAGCGCCGAATAGACCAGCGGAAACTCCATCGGCACGACCTCGGCGCCTAGCGCCTTGAAGGTCATCTGATAGACCTCGTTGGGCAGAACGCGAATCTTCAGCCCTTTGATGTCCGCGGGCGAGCGGATCGGCCGCTTCGAATTGGTGACGTTGCGAAAGCCCTGCTTGCCAATGGCAAGCAGCACCAACCCCTTGTCGGCGCAATGTTTCGCAAGCGCGGCGCCGACTGGGCCTTCCGCGACTGCCTTGGCCTGCGCAGCATCTCGAAACAGGAAGGGCACGTCGAACACGCCGAATTCGGGCACGACGGAGCTTACGACCGAGCCGGACAGCGTCGCGATGTCGATCTCGCCGTTGCGCATGGCGGCGATGATCGCCGTCTCGCTGCCCATCGTGTTGCCACCGCGCTCATCCAGAATGATGCGGCTCTGTACAATCTCGGCCAGCTTGCGTTGGAATCCGTCCGAGCCAATCTGCTGCGGCGATTGCGGGGCGCCGTTGTACACAAGCGACACCATCTGGGATGCCGCTATCGCGGGCAACGCAGAAGAAAGGGACAGCGCCAGGACAACGCTGACCAGACGAATCGATTGCGGCTTCATCGAGTGCCCTCCATAGGCGCCGCGACGATAACCGGACTGACTGTATGAAATGTTAACCTTGGCACAAAGCGACACGTGCGCCGTTTGACTAAAAAAAAGGCACTCAGTCACCCCCACCCCGCGCTTGGCTTGCCGGCGCGTAAGTTACGGGTTGCACTCCAGAGCCGACCTTCGGATCGCGAAACTCTCCTCCCAGGGACATCGTCGTAACGGCCTAGTTCTGCGCCCGCAGGTCGGCAATATCCCGCGCCGTCAGCGACGAGCCTTTGGCTCCAAAGCGGGCGGTGACGTAGTTGACGACCGCGGCGATCTCATCGTCGGAGAACGCATGACCGAAAGACGGCATCGACAGCGCACTATTCGGTGTCAGGCGTCTCGTGCCGCTGATAACGATCTGCGCCGCGTTCATAGCGCTCGGATCGTTGACGGCGGCGCTTCCGGTCAGCGTCGCAAACTTCGAGACCGCGCTCTCGCCGCTCCAGCCGTGGCAACTCACACAGGCGCCCTCAAAGATCTTCTTGCCGAGCAGGCTCGCGGTCACGCCGTCCTTGTGAGAGACAGGGGCGGGCACCGACTTTGAGGAAACGTCAGATGACGTCGCGGGTGGAACGCTCCGCAGGAACGCGATCATCGCCTCGATATCGGCCTTCGTCATTTTGCTGAAGGAGTGATCGACAGCTTCGCCCATCGGTCCCGATGCAGTGCCGTGGCCTGACACATGTCCGAGCGAAAGATAGGAGGCGATGTCATCATCGGTCCAACTGCCGAGGCCGCTGGTCTTGTCGGAAGAGATATCCGAGGCATGCCAGCCTGCCACCGGAGCGCCTGCAAATTTCTTCCGGTTGTCGAGCGCAAAGCCGATGTTGCGCGGCGTGTGGCATTCGCCGCAATGCGCCAGCGCTTCGGCCAGGTAGGCTCCGCGATTCCATTTGAGGCTCTGCGATGTATCAGGCCGGAAGCGCGCATCGGGATTGAACACCAACGACCAGAACGTCATGGCCCAGCGCTGGTTGAACGGAAACAGCAACGTGTTTGCCGGCGGCACGGCGCGCACCGGCGCCAGGCTGAAGAGGTAGGCCTTGATCGCGAGTGCATCGGCATCAGTGACAAACGTGTAGGAAGTGTAGGGCATCGCCGGATAAAGTCGCGCGCCATCGCGGCGAACGCCACGATGCATTGCGTCGAGGAACTCCTGGTCGGTGTACTTGCCGATACCCGTCTCCGGATCCGGCGTGATGTTGGTCGAGTACATGGTTCCGAACGGAAGCTTGAACGCAAAGCCACCCGCAAATTTCTTGCCGCCTGGCGCCGTATGGCAGACCACGCAGTCCGCCGCCTCCGTGAGATATTTGCCGCGCTCGAGGAGGCTGGCCTGCCTCATATCGGCAGGCACCCCCGTCGGATCGCCGTCCTTGTAGTCCGCCACGGCGACATTCTTGCCGCCGGTGAACGCCAACGGACCAGGCCCGCGTACGTACCAAACCGCGCCCAGCGCAACGACGGCGCCGGCGATGGCGGCCCCGATCACGGATCTCACAACCACCGCTCTTACAACCACGACTTCTTCTCCGCGATCAACTGCCGGTCGATCGGAAGCCGGCGCAATGCAATACCCGTCGCCGCATAGATGGCGTTACGCAACGCAGGCGGGCCTCCGACCACGCTGGCCTCACCGATCCCGCCCGGCGCCTCCCCGCTTTTCATGAGGTGGACATCGATCTTCGGAGCCTGGTCGATGCGCAGCATGCGATAGTCATGGAAATTCGACTGCTGGACGCGGCCCTTCTCCAACGTGATTTCGCCATACAATGCAGCGGTCAGACCGAAGATCATGCCACCCTCGACCTGCGCGATGACGGTGTCGGGATTGATAGCGAGGCCGCAATCCACAGCGAGCGTCACCCGGCGAATGTAGACGTCACCGCCCGTGTCGACTTCCGCCTCGACGACGGTGGCAATCGAACTATTGAAGGTCGGTTGCACACTAACGCCGCGGCCGACGCGCGGCGGCAACGACTGGCCCCAGTTCGATTTCTCCGCTACGAGGTCCAGCACGTGTCGGATGCGAGGCGTCTTTCCGAGCATGTCGCGTCGAAACGCAATCGGATCCTTGTTCACCTTGCGCGCCAGCTCGTCCATGAAGCATTCGATTGCGAACACATTGTTGTTGGGACCAACACCGCGCCAAAATCCGGTCGGCACAGCCGGCGGCTCGACGCGGATATACTCCACCTGAAAATTCGGAATGTCGTAGGGTGTATCGACGGCACTGTCGACGGCATCGATATCGATGCCTTTCTTGAAGGCGGGCGGCAACCAACGCGCGATCACCGATGATCCAGCGACGCGGTACTTGAAGGCGATCACCTTGTCGCCAGACAGCCTCGCTGAGATACTATCGCGATAGACCGGGCGGTAGAGGTCGTGTTGAATGTCTTCCTCGCGCGTCCAGACGATCTTTACAGGTCCATCGACTTTGCTGGCGATCCGCACAGCCGCGTCGATCATGTCGACTTCGAGCCTGCGCCCGAAACCTCCGCCAAGCAGGTGCTGATGGATCGTGACCTTGTCTTCCGGGAGCCCGGCCGCTTTCGCGGCGACCGACTGCGCGCGCGCAATGATCTGCGTTCCCACCCAGACGTCACACGAATTCGGCGTAACGTGGACGGTGCAGTTCAGTGGCTCCAGCGTCGCGTGCGCGAGGAACGGCATTTCGTAAGACGCATCGTACGTCTCTCCGAAATTGAGAACCTTGGCGACATCTCCGACGGATTTTGCGACGACGCCTGCACCTTCGCTCGCCGCGCGAAGATGATCCCAGATGTCCCTGGAGCTGAGGTTGGCGTTCTTGCCTTCGTTCCAGGTGATCTCAAGTGCTTCGAGCCCGCACTTCGCGGCCCACATATGATCGCCGACAACGGCGACCAGGTCGTCCAACGCGATGATCTGCCGCACACCGGAGATTTTCCTTGCGGCGTCGTCGTCAACCTTCGCGACCGTGCCGCCAAAGACCGGGCACTGCGCCAGCGTCGCAAATTTCAAGCCGGACATCATTGTGTCGATGCCGTAGATCACTTTGCCGTTGACCTTGTCCGGCGTATCGAGACGCTTCAATGGCCTACCGACCAGGACAAAGTCCTTGGGATCCTTCAGCGCAACGTCCCGCGGCGGTGACACCTTCCCGGCGGCCTCCACAAGCTCGCCATAGCGAAGCCTGCGGCCGCTTTCATTGTGAACTACCGCGCCTTGGATCGTGCTGCAGCTCTCAGGCGTGACTTGCCACTGCTCGGCGGCGGTCTGAATGAGGATCGCCCGCGTGGTGGCACCTGCCTTCCGCAACGGGGTCCAGAAAGCGCGCACCGAAGTCGATCCGCCGGTGGCCTGAACGCCCAGCAACGCATTGGCATAGAGCTTCTCGTCCGGCGGTGCGTGCTCGAGTGCAACCTGAGTCAGGTCTGCATCGAGTTCTTCGGCGAGGATGGTGGCAACGCCCGTGTAAATGCCTTGTCCCATTTCCACCTGCGGCATCACCAGCGTGACGAGACCGGCTCCGTCGATCCGGATGTAAGCGTTCGGCGCAAACGTCCTAGCGGCTGGATCCTTCACGGGCCCGGCGGCATCGACCGGAAGATGGAAGGCGAACACAAAGCCCGTTGCCAATGCGCCGCCGAGCACGCGACGACGCGAGATATCCGGCAATTCCGCGACGGTCATGATGTCACCTACGCCTTCTGAGCGGCCGCTGCCTGCTTGATGGCGGCCCTGATGCGCACATAGGTACCGCAGCGGCAGATGTTCCCCGCCATGGCTGCGTCGATATCGGAGTCGTCGGGATCCGGCGTCGACGCCAGCAGCGCTGCCGCCGACATGATCTGACCGGACTGGCAATAGCCGCACTGCACGACCTCGAGATCGAGCCATGCCTTCTGCACTCTGGCCCCTACCGGGGTCGCTGCGATGCCTTCGATGGTGGTTATCGTGCGGCTTTGGAGATTGCCGACAGGGAGCACACAAGAGCGAACCGGCTTGCCATCGACATGCACGGTGCAGGCACCGCACTGCGCCATGCCGCAGCCGAATTTCGTACCGGTGAAACCGAGAATATCGCGCAACACCCATAGCAAGGGCATTTCGGGAGGCGCTTCGACGGACCTTTCCTGACCGTTGATATTCAGCGTCGTGGCCATATGAACTCCTGCTATCTGCTCGGGCAGCTCAGCGCGATCGGGACGCGCCGTTCGACTGTCGGACGGCGTTATGAGACGACGTCCAGAGGATGCGACGTGACAGCCGTTCGGGTCGCGAGCTCATTGATCCTGGATGCATAGTTCTGGAAGTGCGGCGTTGCCCGATGGGCCTCAACCGAATTGATATCCTTGTAGAGCTCGTCGATGATGAACGTAGTCTCGTCGTCCTGATCTTGCCAAAGATCCCATCGAAGGTTGCCCGGCTCGGACCGGCTGTGGCTCGCCAAGCCGCGCAACAGGGCGACCAGTTCACCGGTCTTGCCGGGTCGAGCCTTCAGCAGCGCCGTAGTTTTCATCTGAGTTGCCACTGATTTCTCCTTGTGGGTCGGCTCAATCATCGAGCGTCGTCCACCCGCCGTTCCGCCTATCAAGCGGAAGCGGCTGCGCCAGGCTGACGTTGAGCGATTGCCTTATCGAGCGCCTTGACCAGCGCCTCACCGACCGAATGATCAGAGCGCGGATTCTGGCCAGTGATGAGTTCACGATCGATGATCACGTGCGGCTCGAAATCGACCTTCGTCGTCACCACGTCGCCTCCCGCTGCACTGAGCGCCTGGGGCATGGTGAAGTACATCTTCCCGTGCAGGATTTCCTTTTCAACCCACGTCTCTTCCGAAGCGGAGAAGATCGTCATCCGATAGCCAGCATACGGCCAGCCCTCGGCCAACTCCTTCGCGTTCGATTCATTACCGGCCATCAAGGCCGCGCGAAATTCGCGCGCACGCGGCATCGCCGACACGAGCGCAATCGGACCATGGCAGAGCAAGGCCGTTGGCTTTGCACGATCGTGGAAGTGACGAAGCACCGCACCCATTTGCGGATCTTGCATCAGATCGACGACCGGTGCCTGGCCGCCCGGCACGAAGACGCCGGCGTAGCCGTCCAATCCCTTTTCGATCACAGCACCCAGGGACTGAATCTGGTTCATCGCGGGATCATTGGTCCAGAAGGCTCTGGCGCGGGTATAGGCGGCCGCGTCGCCGCCAAAGTGGGCGGCCGAATCCGAGGCCTTGTCCATATGGGGCTTGGTGCCGTCTGGCGTGGCGAGTTGAACGTCGTAGGCGGCTCCGATCAGCGCCATGATCGGAACGACGGTCTCGTTCAGATAATTTCCAGTTGGCCCCCATTTGCCACCCTGGACTTCGATCTGGGTCGCATTGGATCCAACGACAAGCACTTTTGCCTTGCTCATGGTATCAGCCTTCCGTTCGCTTCTGGATGGGTCGCATCAGTTCCACGTCGAGATATTGGATCTGCCGACAGCCAATGCCCTGTTGCGGATGAGCTCGGCCACGCGGGCACCATTGTCGCCGTCACAGATAATCGGAAGCGGACACAGACGCCCGTAAAGAGATGTAAAACGTCGGGCCGCGGGAGTGTCGCGCAAGCACTGAGCTTCAAGTTTCTCCCATTGCTTTCGCGGGTGCGATTTTCTTCAATTTACAAATCGCTATTCGTCAGCCGGAAATACGCGACATAAACTCGTGGAAGTGGCGCTCTTGCCGGCTGTAGATGGATGCACTCAACTCCGCGCGACATCGGCAACGCCAACTTCATCGTCACCGGAGGTTCAAATGAGAATCAGGGAAGCACTATTCGCAGGGCCGCTCGGGTTCGGCACAGCACCGCTCGGCAACATGTATCGGGATATTCCCGAGGATGAGGCGCTCGCGACAGTCGACGCAGCCTGGGACGCAGGCACGCGCTTTTTCGACACCGCTCCATTCTACGGAGCCGGACTCGCAGAGATCCGACTCGGCAAGGCGCTCTCAAGGCGACCTCGCAGCGACTACGTTCTCAGTTCAAAGGTCGGCCGGCTGATCCTCGACGAAGTCGAAGATCCGAGCGGCAGGGACCACGGCGAGAAGGGCGAAATCTTCAAGCACGGCCGCCCCAACAAGATCGTTCCCGATTATTCGGCCGACGGCACCATTAAATCGATCGAGGACAGCCTCAAGCGCATGAAGGTCGACCATATCGATTTCGTGTGGGTGCACGATATCGCCCAGGACTTCTATGGCGATCGCTGGCTCGCGATGTTTGAAACCGCTCGAACGGGGGCTTTCCGAGCCCTGTCGAAACTACGCGACCAGGGCGTGATCAAAGGCTGGGGCCTCGGCGTTAACAAGGTCGAGCCTGTGGAGCTCCTGCTCGGGCTCGCCGAGGTGGACCCGGACGCCACCTTGCTCGCTGGCCGGTATACGTTGCTCGATCATGAGCTGGCGCTCCAGCGGCTGATGCCGGCTGCACAGCGCAAGAAAGTCGATATCGTGATCGGCGGCCCCTATAGCTCCGGCGTGCTCGCAGGCGGGCGTCACTTCGAATACGGGGCGGTGCCTCCGGCGATTGCCGCCAAGGTCGAGAAGATCTCAGCACTTTGCACGGAATACCGCATACCCATCAAGGCAGCGGCACTGCACTTCTCTCTGGCGCACCCGGCTTCAGCCGCTGTCATTCCCGGGGCGAGCAAGCCCGCGCGCATCCTCGAAGATCACGCGGCGCTCAAGACCAGAATTCCAGCCGAGTTTTGGCAGGCGCTGCGAAAGAAAGGGCTCGTGGCCGAAGAGGCGCCTCTGCCGATCGATAAATAGGCCGTCGATCCATGCCTGCGCTCCACACCAGATAAATTCAGCACCCGCGAGATTTTACGAGCCGTTACGCCGATTTAATTGAGCCCGGTGTCGTGTGGTTCTACTCTTGTGACGGGTTCAGAAATGCCTGACGACTTTAGCTTTCAGAAAGTCTGGCCAATCAGAGCACGTCTTTCCAAAGCCAAATGCCATACGGATGGCAGCGCGCCATGCGTAGGTCGGGGCGCAATCCGCCCAAGCCCCTCTCCCCAGGGCGCCCCGATCGTCCTTTTTCATCACATTCCATCGCGGCTCGCCGCATCAACGTCAGGAGACGACAATGATTCCAGCTCGCATACCAACATCCGATTCCGCATCAGCCTTGGCGCTGCCGAACACCACCACGGCCGCCGATGCGCTCAACACGATCCTGGCGGATATGCTCGCCATCTATTTCAAGACCAAGAATTTTCATTGGCACATGGCCGGGCCACATTTTCGCGACTACCATTTGTTGCTGGACGATCAGGCGACGGAAATCTTCTCGGTTGTCGACGACATCGCCGAGCGACTTCGCAAGACTGGCAATACAACCTTGCGATCGATCGGAGACATCGCTCGCCGGCAGACAATCAAGGATAATGATGCCGAATTCGTGCCGGCCGACGACATGCTCGCCGAACTCCGCGAGGACAATTTCGCGCTGGTTCGCGCGCTCCGGGAAGCGAAAGTGCTGGTTGATGAAGCCAAGGACAACGCCACTTCGGGGCTGCTCGACGGCTGGACCGATCAGGCGGAGCGGCGGGCCTGGTTCCTGTTCGAAGTCACACGGTCTGCCTGATGTCCGCGGCATCCAGCCGAAGCAATATACGCGAACGCCGCTTGTCTCATCCGGCGGCGTCCGCGTGTTGAGAAAACGGTTGCAACGAAGCGGTCACAAGTCAGCGGCGATTGCGCCTCGCCCATCGCCGTTGACGTCACGGCGTTCCGCTACTCCGCCGCCTTGATGATCAGCTCGGAGACTTCCTTCGGGAACGCCAGCATCGCGACGTGGCTCGATGGCACCTCGATCGCCGTAGCCTTGGCCGCCTTCACCTGGTCCTTCTCCATTTGCGGCGGAATGATCGCATCCTTGGTCGCAACGACCATGAAGGTCGGCTTCTCTCGCCACGCGGCCTGGCTGATCGGAGCAGAGAGGGTCCTGATGTGGAAAGGTCCCTGCGTCGCAGCTACGACCGCCTGCTCCTTGGGTGGAAGGTCTGCCGCGAAATATTTCTTGATACCTTCCTCGCTGATCGTGAGATAGCCGTCCGGGTCCTTGACGAAGGTTTTCAGGCTCTCCGGATCTGGATATTTCGAAGTGGCGCTTTTCACCGACTCGCCTTTATCCGGCGCGTAGGCCGCCACATACACGAGCGATTTGACCTTGTCGTCGTTCCCTGCTTCGGTGATGACGGCACCAGCCCATGAATGGCCAACGAGGACGACAGGACCTTCCGCGTTCCGGATCGCCCGCTTGGTCGCCGCGACGTCGTTGTCCAGCGAGTCGAGCGGATTCTGGACTGCAACGACCTTGAGTCCGGCCTTCTCGAGGTACGGAATGACTTTCTCCCAACTCGATCCGTCAGCGAATGCGCCATGGACAAGAACTGCGGTCTTTGCTTTCGGTTCGGCAGCCAAAACTGGCTGGGCGATCGCTACCATCGCGGTCAGGAGGCTCAAGCCCATAACGCTTTTGCACGATTTCATTGCTACGTTCCTTCGTTTGGTGGGGACTTCGGTATTGCCGTCTTCACAATCGACACGAGACACTCTGCGACACTCGCTCACGATCGAATCGCGACCGCATCGCCGCCGCGCAGATGTCAGAGCGCGAGTGGCTTTGGCACGAGTAGATCGGTCGTCGGGAGCATCACTTGGGATTCGCCTTGCTTTGAAACGACGGCCGCGGCAGAGACCGTTGTCGTGATCTGCTCCGTCGAGCCGCAGTTCGTGCAGCCAGTAGAGGCGTCCGGCCGAAATAAAGCCAGTTTAAAGATGTAAAAGCGCTTTCCGCGCCAAGTAGCCGCGCGCGCGAGCTCTAACCTTTGCTTGCGCTGGGATGACCGTCCCTGGCATCGATGATCAGTTTTGGCACGATCAGGCCCAAGCTCAATGCCAGCGTGATCATCGCAGCGCTGGCGCCGTCAACCAGTATTGCCCCCACGAGATCCTGCGTCACTTGGGCTTGAGCGGTGATTTGCAGCAACCCCGCCGCCATTCTGAATAGATAGACTCCAGGAATCATCGACACCACGGCGGCGAATCCGATCGCCGCAAAGGGAAGGTTGGCGCGCCGGGCGACGGGCGTGAGCGTCACGCCGACGACGAGAGCCGCAACCAGAGCCCCGGTGGCAGCGCCAGCGCCGAGTTGCGTGATTGCGACCCATCGCGACGCGTGGGCGATCATGCCGACACATACCGGCCATGGCAGCATGCGAAGCGGCGCTGAGAAAAAGATGCAGTAGGCAGCGACGCAGACGCCAGCTGCGACGACATCTTCCCACAATGACACGATCCGGCCGGAAGGGTCCGTCGGCAATGACACACCGAGACAGGCGAGCCCGAGCACCAAGCCGAGCGAGATCGCGGCGACGACCAGCAGAGCATAGAGCAGACGGGCAGCGCCGAGCGACAGCCGGCCGCGAACCAGATCGATCATGCCGTTGAGGAAATGTGGACCCGGCACCAGCACCATGCAGGGACAGACCGCGACGAGGCGCAGCGACGAGCTCAGCTGATAGCGCACCGCCAGCCCGCCGATGAGGCCGGCGAGCAGCGCGGCGCCAAACGGTTGCAGGAAGAGATTCTCACTGAACCGGGCAAGGCCCCGTCGCAACAAGGCGCCGGCGCTGCCGCCGAGGAAAATCAGGCAAGCGGCGATGACATGCTCGACGCCGAAGATAACCGCCAGCGCCACGCTGCCTATTCCGGCGGCGAGCACGAAGAGCCAGGTCGCGGACGGACGCAATCGGGCGATCGCGTCGATGGTCTTTGCAGCGTGCTCGGGGGCGAGACGGCCGGCCTCAACGTCTGCGATGGCCCGGATGGTCGAGGCCACACGATCCATTTCGATCCCGGTCGGGCTCGCCTCGGCCTGGTACAGGAACGTGCGTGGCCCCTCGTCGGCCAAGAGACTCAGCTCGCCCCACCGCGGTACCAGGTCGGCGCTCAATCCGAGCGCTCGCCCGAGCCGTGCAGCGGCGGCAATCGTCTGTTCTGTGGACTGACCATAAACGTACAGCACCTTTGCAAAGGCGAGCACCAGGTGCGCGCGTCGCTCGCCGGTCAAAGGCGCGTGCTCGGGGCCATCTGCGATCAGCATGACTTCTGCCCGCGCAAGGCCAGCCTGAACTGGCCGAAACTGGTCATGCCCCGGCCCGCCTGACCGTCGTATAGGACGCGTCGTCGGGTGCAATGCCGGCGCGGGCCACGGCATAAGACGCAGCCCATTTCGCCAGCATGCCGACGCCGATTCCAGCGACTGTATCAAGCAGACGCAGTGGCGGTTGCGCCAGCGCATGCGCCGGGTCGATGGCGGCGACCACCAGCACGACTGTCGTCGTGATCCCGGTGGTCACAATATCCTCGTGCCGTCCCAGCACCAGCATCACGATCGTCCCCACGCCGATCACGAGACCGATGCCGGCAGCATTGACCGGAAGAAGGACGATATAGACGAAGCACAGAACGAAGCTCACGAAAGTCGCGGTCAACCGCGATATCCCCGCCAAGAGGCTCCCTTCCCGAGTCTCCCGGAAAACAAACAGCGTTGCGACGGCAGCCCACATGCCTCCGAGGAGGGTGTCGCTGCGATCGATGAAGCCGCCGAGCAACTCGGTCGTCAAGAGGTAGGAGGCGGCGCAGGCGACCGCCATGACGATCGCATAGATCAATTCCCAAGCCGTGAGCTTCTTCATGACCACCAGTCCCTCAGTTTCACGCAGCGCCAGCTTTTGCTGGAGCGGCCGCGACATAGGGCTTGACCATCTTGGCGGGATCGACGACGCGATCGAACTCTGCCTCGTCGACGAAGCCGAGCTTCAGTGCGGCCTGCTTCAGCGTAAGATCGTTGTCCATCGCGAAATGGGCGATCCTGGACGCTTTGTCGTAACCGATGACGGGCGACAGCGCGGTCACCAGCATCAGCGAACGCTCGACGAACTCGTTGATCCTCTTCAAGTTCGGCTTCGTGCCCTTAATCAGGAACTTGCGGAAGTTGGTGCAGCCATCGGTCATGATCGTGATCGAGTGCGTGATGTTGTGGATCATCAGCGGTTTGTAGACGTTCATCTCGAGGTAACCGCCGCCCCCGCCAAAGCCGACGGCGACGTCATTGCCCATCACCTGGACTGCGATCATCGCAAGCGCCTCGCATTGCGTCGGGTTGACCTTGCCGGGCATGATCGACGAGCCCGGCTCATTCTCGGGAATGCTGAGCTCGGCGAAACCGGCGCGAGGACCACATGACATCAGGCGGATGTCATTCGCGATCTTGTAGAGCGATACCGCAAGTGTCCGCAGCGTTCCGGAAAGCTGCACCAGCGCATCATGCGCGCCCTGAACGGTGAATTTGTTCGGGGCGGTGACGAAGGGCAGCCCGGTCAGCCCAGCGATCTCTGCTGCAGCCGCCTCGGCAAAGTCGGGGGCCGAGTTGATACCGGTGCCGACGGCGGTGCCGCCGAGCGCGAGACGATAGACACCCTTCAGCGCATCTTCGAACCGATCGAGATCATCCGACAGCATGCCGACATAGCCCGACCATTCCTGACCCAGCGTCAGCGGCGTCGCGTCTTGCATATGGGTGCGGCCGATCTTGACGATGTCGTCCCATTCCCCGGCCTTGGCCGCGATGGCATCCCGCAGCTCGCCCACCGCCGGAAGCAGCCGCTGCTTCACGTTCACCGCCGCTGCGATACACATGGCCGACGGGAACGTATCGTTCGAGGACTGCGCCATGTTGACGTGGTCGTTGGGATGCACCGGCGCATGGCTTCCGAGCGGCGTGCCAGCGAGCTGGCAGCAACGATTGGAAATCACCTCGTTGACATTCATGTTGAACTGCGTGCCACTCCCGGTCATCCAGACGTGCAGCGGAAACATGTCGTGATGCCGGCCATTGAGGATTTCGTCGCAGGTCCGAACGATCAACTCGTAGCGCTGGCCGTCGAGCCGCTTGCTGGCGTGGTTGGCGACGGCGGCGGCCTTTTTGAGGGTCGCATAGGAGATGATCATCTCGCGCGGGATCAGATCGTGGCCGATGCTGAAATGCTCGAGCGAGCGTTGGGTCTGTGCGCCCCACAGCTTGTTGGAGGCAACGGTGACTTTGCCGAGGCTGTCGGTTTCGATGCGGAAGTCTGTCATGGCATCCTCTTTGGTATGGTATCGGTGGCGGCAACATTGCGCGGGGGCGATAGTCCCCGGGCGAACAGCAACTTTCTCAGCTCTCGATCTGCGCCATCACGGCGCGCGCTATGGGCGTCGTACCTTCGGTCAATTCCAGAATGCGACGTCGCAAAGCCGGCGTGTGAACCAGTTCTGCGATCGTCGCCGCGACGTCATCACGGCGAATGTCGGTATGGAACTCCGCTGGCCCAAGACTGACGGTGCCAACACCTGTTTCGTTATTTAGAGAGGACGGACGCAAGATGACCCAATCGAGCTCCGTCCGGGACAGCTCCACATCAGCTCGCTTTTTCGCGGCGATATAATGTTCGAAGCTTTCGCCCCATCCGTCCTGGCGTCCGGCTTCGGGAAACACCGAGACGAGGATGAAGCGCTTGACGCCGGCATCTCGGGCTGCGGCGATTGATTTGGTTACGCCGTCGCCATCAATGGCGTCGATCATCGCATCACTGTCAGATTCGCCGGCGCCCGCCGTAAAGACGATGACATCACTTCCCGCGAAGTGGGTTGCGAGTTTCGTCTCATCGATCCAGACGAGATCGCCATGTGTGCCTGCGATACCGATCGCGCGGAGCCGTTCGCCTTGCTCAGCCCGGCGATAGAGACCATCGACCTCGTCGCCACGCTCCTTGAGCAGACGTGCAAGCCTGAACCCGGTCTCTCCGGAAATGCCAACAATGAAGATCTTCACGTTCGTCCTCGCTAGGGCGGCACGCTTCTTCGTAAGGCCTTCGGCCGGACCGCGTCGGCTCCGGTGCTCCTACAGCTTCTCGACGAAGACCGTCTTGATGTTGCAGAACTCCAGAATGCCGAACTCAGACACTTCCCTGCCGTAACCACTGTTCTTGACCCCGCCGAACGGCAGTCTGGGGTCGGACCGAACGTTCTGGTTGACAAAAGCTGCCCCGGCATCCAACTCCTCGGCCGCGATGCGCTCGCCCCGCGCAGTATCAGCCGTAATCACCGCCGATCCCAAGCCGAACTCGCTCGCATTCACGATCCGTATCGCGTCCTCCTCGTCTTTGGCGGATATGATCGCCGCAACTGGCCCAAACAGCTCCTCGTCATGCGCCGCCTGGCCCGGCAAAACGTTCGACAGGATCGTTGCCGGAAACCATGCACCGGCGCGTTTCGGTGCCTCGCCGCCCAGCAGAAGCCGAGCACCATTCTTGATGCTCTGACTGACCTGGCTTGCGATCTGATCCCGCGAATGCACGCTTTCCATCGGCCCAAGAAGCGTCCTGGGATCGTTGGGGTCTCCCATCTCGAACCGCTTCATCTCCTCGACCAGCGCGTTCTCGAACGCCTGCCTGACGCTCTCGACCACAACAAAGCGCTTGGCAGCGATGCAGCTCTGGCCGCCGTTCACCATGCGCCCACGCGCACAGATCCTGGCGGCGGCGACCGGATCCGCATCCTCGAGCACGATATAGCCGTCCGAGCCACCGAGCTCGTAAACGCCCTTCTTCATGACTGCGCCGGCAATCGCGGCGACCGACTTCCCGGCGGCAACGCTGCCGGTCAACGTGACCGCGGCGATGTGCGGGTCTTCGATCAGGGGCCGCAAATCCTTCGACGACAGAAGCACCGTTCGAAAGAGGTCGACGGGAAACCCCGCCAGTCTGAAGATTTCCTCCAGCGCCAACGCACATCCCGGCACGTTGGACGCATGCTTCAAGACGCCACCGTTGCCGGCCATCAGATGCGGCGCCGCGAACCGGATGACTTGCCAGAACGGAAAATTCCACGGCATGACCGCCAGGATGACGCCGAGGGGATTGAAAGTCGCAAATGCCTTGGGCGGCGCGCCGGGGCCCGAATAGCCGGCGCTCATATCGAGATGTCTTGGCTTGAGAAAACCTTCCGACGCCTCGGCAAAATAGTCACAACACGAGGCACATTTCTCGAGCTCGGCAAGGCCGTCGGTCACCGGCTTGCCCATCTCTACCGTCATGAGCCTGGCATACCGCGGACTATTGTCGCGAATGACCTTGGCAGCGTTCCTCATCAAAGGAGCGCGATCCTTGAACCCTACCCGGCGCCACGCGACTTGCGCACGATGAACATTGGCGGCAATCGACAACGCGTCGTCGACGGTATGCCCCGGATAGGCTGTCCCCTTCTCACCCGTCGCTGGATTGACCGTCTGAAAGAGATTGGGTGTGGTCACTCCGAATGCTCTTGCTTCCGCCATCTCTCGCGCTCCTGCTCTTGAGTGAGCTTTCTCGACCTTCCAACATTGCCAGCGCCTTGTCGGCGAGCAAGTAAAGAGAGGTAAAAGTGACACCTTGCGGTGCAGTTCTCAGTGAAGGCCGCCAAGAGTTCCGCTGCTGGGCATCGAGATCAGCGTGATAGCGCCGCGGTCTCCAAAGCCGCAATCGAACGTGCCTCCAACGCTTTGCACCAGGGATTGCATGAGCTTGAGACCCTGTCCCGCCGGCCGTTTGCCGCGGTTACAACCATTGTCACGGACACAGCATGTCACCATTGGCCCGTCCTTCGACAACTCGATCCGGATAACGCCGCCGACCGGGCCAAATGCGTGACGGCACGAATTGGTAATGAGTTCGGAGACGGCAAGCCCAAGCTTCCAGCAGCTTTCGGCCGCAAGAAATTGCGGCTCGGACTCGACGAGCAGCAGCTTTATGTTGCGATCCCTGAGCCGCGCGGCACTCACCGCACCGCAGAGCCGCTGCAGGTACGCACAGACCTCGACCGGCTGCCGACCAGCGGGAAACGTCAGTGCCCGATGGACATCCGACAACTGCATCAGGAGCGTTGCCACGTCGGTCAAGGCTGCCCTCACTGCCGTGCTCTGCGACTTGTAGGCGCGCAACGAAATTGTATTGATGACGCCCGCGTATTCGTTCTTGATACGGTGGGACATCTCCTTCAGCAGGACATGGTCTTCGACATCCGAAACCGCCGTATCCTTGCTCAGTTCCGCAAACTCGAACACGTCTCTCATTTTGCTCGCTCCTGGCCTAACCACTCCATCTGTCAACCTTTCTCTGCGAGATGGGATCCTAGCCATTCGGCGTCGCCTGCATTGATCAGCACCGCCGAGACTTTCCCGTTTGTGCTGTAAAATCGAAGTCAAATCCGGCGAGAGCCTCCTTCCTCTTTTTACAACCTTTAACTTTCGCTTGGCGCGGCCGTCGCACATGGTTCCAACGCCAATTTCCTACTGGGTGAACCATGGATGGCTCTTGTACTCCGTCCGACGGCGCACAGGCGATGCCGGCGCATGTTGCCTGCAAAATGAACGGCGATACGCCCGTCGAGTTCTGTTGTCGTGCCTCGACACATACGATGATAGAACTGCTTCGGAACGCAGATGCTGTCGTCGTCTCCGATCAGGCTCGCGCAAGGCAGCTCATCGATTGCGTGATGGACATTTTGCGCGCCACGCTCGACGAGCGCGCGGATGCTCCGTCCACCGGAGCGGGTCGGCTGGCCCCCTGGCAAGAGCGCCGTCTGAAAGCGCACATCGAAGCCAATCTGAGCATCTCGCTGACGACGGTCGAACTTGCAGGCGTGGTCAATCTCAGCCCGAGCTACTTTTCCCGGGCGTTCAAGAAGAGCTTCGGCCAGCCGCCTCACTCCTACTTGACGATGAGGCGAACCATACGCGCGCAAGAGCTGATGCTCACGACCAACGAGCCGCTGAGTCAAATTGCGGTTGCCTGCGGCCTGGTCGATCAGTCCGCTCTGTGCCGCCTGTTTCGGCGCACGGTGGGGCGCAATCCACACGCGTGGCGGCGGGCATTCAAGGGAGCCGCGTCCGACGGCGTTCTCCAATCGCCGCTGCTTCACTCCCGGCAAAAGGATAGCTAGTTCGCGAGGATCTCGGGCGGGTCGAACGACCGACCAGTGAGGGTCAATGCCAGTCGACTCAAAAGACATGTTGATGCGCGAGGCCACAGCCGGGCCGCTTCGCGATCATCGGGCGATTTCGGCGCTACGGTCCTACCTGCGATTCCTGCTGCCCTCCCTCGTTCTATTGGTCGTTGTTGCGTTTATCATCGTCGCGGCGAACCGCTGGAATACCTGGACGGGCCAGGCCGCCATACAATCGACTGACGACGCCTATGTGAGTGCGGATGTCACCCGGCTAAGCACCCGCATTTCCGGTCAGGTCTCATCCGTCGCTGTGGACGATTTCCAGTCGGTCAAGGCGGGCGACTTGCTCATTCAGATTGATCCCGCCGACTACCAGGCTCAGGTTGATCTGGCGAATGCCACCCTGGCGGCCGCGCGGGCGGCTATCGACATTCTGGGCGATCAGATTGAGCGCCAATATGCGGTCATCGCGCAGGCTGAAGCGACGCTTCGATCGACGGAAGCCATTGAGGTCGAAACCCGAGAGGAGCAGGAACGACAGCAGGCTCTGTCACAGACTGACGCAGGCACGCAACAGCGCCTCGAGCAGGCGACGGCCGCCTACGGCAAGGCTCAGGCCGACACGCGCGCCAGTCGCGCGGCTGTCGCCGAGCAACATCACCAGCTCGAAGTGCTACAGGGGACGAAAAAGCAGCGTGCCGCGGACGTCGACGGAGCCAGAGCGACCTTGGCTGCCGCGAGCCTGAAATTGGGTTACACACGCATTCTTGCGCCGTTTGATGGCGTGGTCAGCGAGCGTCAAGTTCAGCCCGGAGATTATGTCACTGTCGGACGGAACTTCATCAATATCGTGCCGCTCCCGAACGTCTACGTGATCGCGAACTACAAGGAAACGCAGCTTACACGCATCCGCCCTGGCCAGCCCGTCGATATCGCAGTTGACAGCTTTCCGGACCGGCCGCTGCGCGGACATGTCGAACGGATCTCGCCGGCGTCCGGCTCTCAGTTCGCGCTGCTCCCGCCGGACAACGCGACCGGCAATTTCACCAAGGTCGTCCAGCGAATCCCCGTGCGGATCGCCTTCGACAAGGAGCAGCCGCTGCTCTCTCAGCTGTTGCCGGGCATGTCCGTCGTCACCCGTATTCATGTCGGTGGCGGCGGATGATCAGTAGCGACGATGATCGGCGCGGACCCGTTTCGTTCGGGGGTATCACTCCGCAACCGCTGTTCGCGGTTGCCGCCGTCGTTCTTGGCTCCATCTTCACCAATTACGACACGCGATTGATCGGCTACGGGCTCCCTGATCTGCGCGGCGCGTTCTCGCTCGGCTTCGACGAGGGAGCCTGGCTCTACACGGCTTCTGTCGGATCGCAAATATTCGTCGCTCCGGCGGTGGTCTGGCTCGTCACGACCTTTGGATTGCGACGCATCCTGGCAGTCCCCAGCCTGCTGTTTGCCGTCGTCTGCTATGCCATCCCGTTTGCCAGGAATTACGAAGCACTGATGGTGTTGAGCATCATCTACGGGATGCTGCTGGGGACCTTTGTGCCGGCGACGTTCATGATCATCTTCCGGCACTTGCCGCAGAAGTGGTGGCTCTGGGCGATCGCCCTATACTCCGTGCGCGTCGGCCTGACGCAGGATGTCGGCCAGGCAGCCGCGGGGCTCTTTGCCGCCGACCTCGGCTGGCAATGGTTTTACTGGCAGGGCGTCGTGATCGCGCCGCTGATGGCCTTGCTGGTCTATTTGGGCACGCCTCCATGCCAGACCAACCGCGACCTTTTGCGTAAGGCCGACTGGGCCGGCATGTTGTTGTTCGGCGCTTCACTATCGATGTTCTATGCAGGGCTTGATCAGGGCAACCGGCTTGATTGGCTCGGGTCCGGAATCGTGGTCGGTCTGCTTGCCGGCGGCAGCGCTCTCTTCATTGCCTTCCTCGTCAACGAAATCTACGCCAGAGACCCCTGGGCCAACATCAACGTGCTGTTCAAGCGCAACATCGGACTAGGCCTCGCAACTGCCCTCTTCTACACCCTGACCAGCCTGTCCAATTCTGTTCTCGTGCCCGGCTTTCTCGGTACCGTCACGTTGCTGCGTCCCGAGCAGTATGGATACCTGGCGCTTGTCTATGGCGCCTTGCCGATATTGATACTGACGCCGCTTTCGATCGCCATCCTTCGACACTTCGATGCCCGTTGGGTTGCCGCCTTCGGACTATCGACTTTCGCGGCCGTCGGCCTTCTTGGCATGCAATTGACCCACGACTGGGCGCCAGCGGACTTTCGTGTGATCGTCCTCCTGCTATCGGTCGGCCAGGTCTTCACCTTGACGCCGACTATTCTTACTCTGGTCGCAAACTCGGATTCGTCGCGCGCAACGGCATTCTCGGCATACATCCAGGTCATCCGCGTGGTCGGTGCGGAGGTTGGGGTGGCCCTGATGAACACATGGCTGCGTGTCCGCGAGCAGATTCATTCGAATTATCTCGGGCTTCATGTTGCAGACGGCAATTCCGAGGTGGAACATCAGTTGGTCGCACTCGCCGATCATCTCTCGGGCCGCGGCGCGGACGCAGCATCAGCACGAGCGATCCATGTTTTTTCGGGAACGGTCGCGCGCGAAGCCAATGTCTTGGCATTCATCGACGGCTTCTCCCTGTGCTTTTGGCTGGCGATCGCCGGCCTGTTCTGCCTGTGTTGGATCACACGGGCGCCACCAGGGCCGTTTACGCCCGCTCCGTTTGGCTTTGTCAAAGCGCTGCTGCGCCGATGTGGCGTAACTCTGGCGACGCACGTCTGAGAGCAACAAGCTCTATTGCCGCGATCAGCGCAACATGCGGCTCGACGCAGACAAATAGAGGCACGCTTTCACAATATTTGTCGGACCCGATGCTGCACACTGACGGAGTGCGGACAACCCCTTCCAACTCCTGGGAGTTGCCACGTGTCCGCGGATGGAGTGTGCCGATGGATCCCGTGATACTTTCACGCCTGCAGTTCGCGTTCACGATTGGCTACCACATCCTGTGGCCCGCATTTTCGATCGGGATCGCGTGGTTCATCGTCACCTTGAACGCCTTGTGGCTCCGGACCGGAAAGCCCGCATACCATCAGCTCGCGACCTTCTGGACGAAGGTCTTTGCTCTCGCGTTCGGGATGGGCGTCGTGACCGGAGTGGTCATCTCGTACGAAATTGGACTGAACTGGTCCCGTTATGCGCGGGTCACGGCTGATGTCATCAGCCCCCTCTTGACGCTAGAAGTCTTGACGGCCTTTTTCCTGGAAGCTGGCTTTATCGGGATCATGCTGTTTGGCGAGAAACGCGTCGGCAAATGGCTCCATTTCGGGGCGTCCGTGATCGTGGCGACGGGCACGGTCATCTCGGCCTTCTGGATCATCGCGGCGAACTCCTGGATGCAGACGCCGGTGGATTTCACGATGACTGGCGATGGCCGGTTCGTCACCACGGATTTCTGGGGCGTGGTTTTCAATCCTTCGATGCCGTACCGGCTTGCACATATGCTCCTGGCCAGTTTCATCACCGGGATCTTCGTCGTTGTCGGCGTGTCCGGGTTCTGGCTCTTGCGCGGCCGGGAGAAGGAACAGGCGCCCGCCCGCGCGGCGTTCTCGCTCTGCTTATGGCTGGCGGCGATTTTGGTACCGCTGCAAATTTTTGTTGGCGACCAACACGGGCTCAATACCCGCAGATTCCAACCGATGAAACTCGCGGCCATCGAAGCGCGATGGGAGACGGCGAGAGCGGTGCCGCTGACGGCCATTGCCTGGCCCGACGAGAAGGCCGAGCGCAACGATTACGCCGTCGAAATCCCCTGGCTTGGAAGTCTCATTCTCACGCATTCGCTCAACGGCGAAGTCAAGGGCCTGAAAGAAGTGCCCGCGAGCGAGCGTCCGCCCGTCATTCCCGTCTTCTTTGCCTTCCGGATCATGGTCGGCTGCGGAATGGCACTGCTCGGCCTTGCGCTGTTGTCTCTCTATCTTCGCTGGCGTCGGAGGCTGTTCGACACGCGTTGGTATCTCTACCTGTGTCTGGCCGGCACACCGCTTGGATTCATCGCGACGCTCGCGGGCTGGACGGTGACGGAGGTGGGACGGCAACCCTACGTCGTCTACGGGCAATTGCGAACCGCCGATGCCGTCTCCCCGATTGCCGGCGGAGCTGTTTTCGGATCGCTCGCAGTCGCGCTGGTTCTCTATAACCTCCTGCTGCTCGGATTCTTCTACTATGGCGGCCGACTTGTTTGGCGCGGTTTCGAGATCGAGACGCCGACGATTCCCGTTGGCCGCCCACTGGGCGCCATCCACGCAGCAATCGCAGCAAGGGAAGCAATCAGATGAGCATCTTGAGCAATCTCGATCTGCCGGTGGTGTTCGCCGTATCCGCGGCCTTCGTCATAGCGCTCTATGTCATCCTGGATGGTTTCGACCTCGGAGTCGGGATCCTCCTGCCGTTCGCATCGCGCCCGGACGATCGCGATATCATGATCCGAACGTTGGCGCCCAACTGGGATGGCAACGAGACCTGGCTCGTGCTTGGCGCGATGGTGCTATGGACCGCCTTTCCCGGAGCCTTCGCTATTCTCATCCCGGCGTATTACCTGCCCCTCGCCTTGATGCTGTTTGGGCTCGTTTTGCGAGGCGTTTCGTTCGGATTCCGATCCCAGGGCGGTCCGCTGAGGATTCTATGGACGACGGCCTTCACTGGCGGATCTGCGGTCGCAGCCTTTTGCCAGGGCGCAATCCTGGGATCATTCGTCGGCGGGACAATTCGAGTCGCCGATGGCCACTTTGCCGGCGGTCCGTTTGACTGGATCACGCCGTTTTCCATCGCAACCGGCGTCGGACTCGCAGCGGGTTATGGACTGCTCGGCGCATGCTGGCTGATCTGGAAGACCGAGGGAGCGACGCAAATCTCCAGCCGCAGGCTCGCCCTCGTAACGCTTTTTCTCACGGGCGCCGCAATCGCATTGATCAGCCTCTGGACTCCGTTGAGCGTCCCTGCGATCGCCAATCGCTGGTTCACGCTTCCCCACTTGTTGTCGCTCTCGCCGCTTCCCCTCCTCGCCGCAGCCGCCTGGGTTGGCGCCCTGCGGTCATTGTCCGGACCGCGTGACTGGGTGCCATTTCTCTGTGCGATTCTGCTGTTCCTCGCCTCGTTGGGCGGGCTCGGCGCCAGTGTCTGGCCGTACGCCATTCCAGGGGTCATGAACATTTGGGAAGCGGCATCCGAGCAGCGAACCCAGGTGATCTCGTTCTTCGCAATCGCTGGAATCGTCCCGATCATCCTGGCTTACGTTGGTTTCAGCTATTGGACGTTTCGGGGAAAGGTTGGCGCTTCATAAACGAAGAAAGACGACAGCGGGCCCGTCCGCAGCGACGGGGGCCGACATTCCTTACTCGAGACAACGGCACCGCGGAGGAAGATCGCAATGACGCATAGGCCTGCCATCTTTGAACCCATTCGGGTCGGCTCGCTCGAATTGTCGAACCGGATCGTTATCGCGCCGATGTGCCAATATTCGGCAGAGAATGGCTGCATGAACGACTGGCACCTGATCCACTTGGGACACCTTTCGCTATCCGGAGCGGCTCTGCTCACGATCGAGGCCACAGCGGTGCTCCCGGAAGGTCGCATCACATGGGCTGATGTCGGCCTCTATGACGATAAAACAGAAATTGCCATGAGCTCTACGGTCGATCGCATTCGACGCTGGTCGGGCATTCCCATCGGCATTCAATTAAACCACGCAGGCCGCAAAGCGTCCACCGCCGTGCCCTGGGTCGGAGGAGCCCAGATCGCACCAGGCGCGCCAAACGGCTGGCAGACGGATGCACCTTCAGCGATACCCTATGCCGAGGGCCAGATCTCGCCGCGGATGCTCGATCGCGATGGACTCCGAGACATACGCGATGCTTTCGTGGCGTCGGCGAAACGCGCACGGCGGATCGGTGTCGATCTGATTCAGCTTCACTGCGCCCACGGCTATCTTTTGCATCAATTCCTGTCACCGCTCTCCAATCAGCGAGACGATCGGTACGGCGGATCATTGGAAAGCCGCATGCGGTTTCCGCTTGAAGTATTCGAGGCCGTGCGCCAGGCAATTCCGGACAGGCCTGTCACTGCACGGATATCCGGCACCGACTGGGTCGACGGAGGTTGGGACATCGAGCAAACCTGCGTCTTTGCTGCGAGGCTTGAAGCTGCCGGCTGCGACGCAGTCCATATTTCCAGCGGTGGTCTTCATCCTGCTCAGCAAATTCCCGTCGGACCGAGCTATCAGGTGCCATTAGCTCGAGCTGTCAAAACGGCCGTTCGAATTCCCGTCGTTGCCGTCGGACTGATCACCGGCTTTGACCAGGCCGAGGCGATCGTAGCCACCCGGGAAGCCGATCTGGTCGCGCTGGCACGGACGATCCTTTATGATCCTCGATGGCCTTGGCATGCTGCGGCCGAACTGGGCGCGCAGGTTCAGGCACCAAATCAGTACCTTCGGTCGCAGCCTCGACGATTCAAAGATCTCTTGACAGCGAGTAGCCCCAAGAGGTCCGGGCCGTCTTCCGTTGTTGACCGTAGTTTACAAGGTTCTACATCGTAGTTGGCGCGCTGCTGGTTAAGCGGCCTCGGGATCCATGTGCGCCACTTGGCGCTCCCAATTCTGTGAACGAGCTCGGCGTCTGGCTCAACTTTGGCGTAGGATACGGCCGGTCAGTCATGGCTCCACGCGAACCGTCGCGAGTCTTCTCAAGCACAAGCCGCCAATTCGCGGCATGGAGGCGCCAAATGCCGCGTTCCTGTTCTCACCAGGGCCTCGTTAGGACCGTTACACCGAGTGCGCGCGGCTGCGAGGAATGCTTGAAGACCGGGAGTTGGTGGGTACACCTGCGACTCTGCCGTTCATGTGGGCACGTCGGTTGTTGCGATCAATCGCCGGGCAAGCATGCCACCAGGCATTTTCAGACAAGCGGACACCCGATCATCGAGGGCTACGATCCGCCAGATGGTTGGGGCTGGTGCTATGTCGACGATGTCTTCATCGAGCTTGACCACCCCACGCAACAGCTCGGTCCGATACCACGGTTCGTAGAAGATTGAGCTCGCGCTACCGCACGTCTTACTGCCCGCCGACCGAATGCTGCACCGAACATGCCATGCTCACCGCGTAAGCTCTCGTGGTCTCAAACAAGCGAAACATCGGCGCTTCACTTGCCATTTCGACCGCCAGAAATGACTTGTCCAGAAGACTGTAGAATGCTTCCGACGGCCGCTTGCACGCGCCGTCCAAGCAGCTCGCGATGGCGCGCTCGGCCGTGAACGAGCCGCGGAGAGCGGCGAGGTGCACCAGCATACGCTGCTCTTCGTCTGAGAGAAGGCTATAGCTCCAATCGAAAGCGGCAGCCAGCGTGCGGTGCCTGGGCAATGCGGTCCGGCGGCCTCGTGTGAGGATCGTAAAGCAATCGTCGAGGCGCACGGCAATCTCGCGGAGCCCAAGCTCCGCCACTCGAGCGGCCGCAAACTCCAGCGCGAGCGGTATTCCGTCGAGCCTCCGGCATATCTCCGCAATCGTTGGCAGGTCTCGCCGTCGAGGTTCGAAGCGAGTTGACGACTGAACACGATCGACGAACAGGGTAACCGCCGAGAATTTCGCGAGATCTTTCTCCTCGATCTGATGTCCCTCTTCAGGAAACGTGAGTGATGGCAGCCGATGAGTCCATTCACCCTTTGCCCGCAAGGATTCTCGGCTGGTCACGAGCAATTTCAGATTGCAGCAACGACCTAACATGATCTCAGCAAGCGTCGCGACACACTCCACGATATGCTCGCAAGTATCGAGTATCAGGAGAGCTTCATGGACTCTAAGATGCTCGCACAACGCCTCGATCGCATTGTGGACCGGCGCAAGATGCAAGGCCTCGGAAATGACCCGAGCCGCTCCCGCGCCGTCTGCGACATGCGAAAGATCGACGAACCTGATCAAGCCTCGGAACTTTTTCGCATAACGTTCCGCGCTTGCGATCGCGACGGTCGTCTTTCCGATACCGCCGGGGCCGGTGACGGTTACAAGGCGATGTTTGTCCAGACCGTCCCCGATGATTTGGATTGCATCATCTCGACCTACGGTAGGGTTTGGCAGGATTGGCAATGCGGGATTTACCTGAAGCCTAGAGCCGCCCGGATCGATCCAATTCGGACTGTAGCGCACAGATAGAACGAAGCAATATCCTCGATTCGGCACCGTATCGATGGCCTGGTTCGCCCCTTCGCATTGCGACAGGACCTTTCTGAGGATGGCGACCTGCACGCGAACATTTGCTTCCTCGACTGTCACATTCGACCACACCTGACGCATCAGCTCTTCGAAGCTCACGACATTCCCAGCCCGAGATACCAGCAAGGACAGTAGATCGAGTGCCCGTCCGCCAATCGCGACGCGCTCGGCCCCGCGCAATAACGTCCGCCGCTTAGGAAACAATCGAAAGTCCGCGAATTCGTAGCACTCCTCCGACATCGACTCAGTCACGATTGAGACGCCGCGATCAACCGCCGAAGAACTGATGCGGATCACCGACCCGGTTGCTGCGTACGCCGAAATCGTGCGCCTTTCCCGGCGGTCGCCGTCCGCACTCGGTCGGATTGCGGCGGGCACCTTGATACGCGTGTTCATTGAGGTTTCTCCTTGCCTTTTGCGAGCAGAGCGTCGGAACACGTGGTCGTAGCAACGAGTATGATAGCCATCTTGTCGCAGGCCAACCTCGCAAGAGTCTCTGCGACCCACACCTTGGTATGTACTTTTGTCGGTGACGCCGTACCTTTGTTTAGTGCGATCGAATGCAGCTTGTGGTATTGAAGTCAATCCACTGCCGAGTGGCACGTGCATGACCCAAGCGCCTGAAGGCACGCCTACCGTACACGTCATCGATGACGACGATTCCGTGCGCTTGATGCTCGACAGCCTGCTGCGGTCGGTCAGACTGAACGTCCGCAGTTACGGATCTACGCAGGAATTTCTGAAGGCGAGCCGCTTGGATGGCCCCGGCTGCATCGTCCTCGACATTCGCCTTCCAGGAATCAACGGATTGGACTTTCAAGAGCAGCTCCAGGACATAGGGGTAAGGCTACCTGTGGTGCTGATGACAGGACACGGGGATATTCCAATGAGTGTGCGAGGAATGAAAGCCGGCGCGGTCGACTTCCTTCCTAAGCCATTTCGAGATCAAGACATGATCGATGCGGTCACCACGGCAATCAACCGGGATCGAGCGCGGCGCGCCAACGATGACTGGACTGTCGCGACGGCCGATCGGTTCGCCACGCTTTCCTCGCGCGAGCGCGAAGTGATGATGTTGGTAACCTCCGGCAAATTGAACAAGCAAGTCGCAGGAGAACTCGGCCTAAGTGAGATAACAGTTAAAATGCACCGCGGCGCCGTGATGCGTAAGATGGAAGCCCATTCCATTGCTGATCTGGTTCGTATGGCAGATGCACTCAGGAGCAAATCGCGCTGAGAGAACGTTGAAAGCTTCACCCACGCAGGCAACGAAAGATGATTTCCATTATTGATGATGACGTCGCCGTGCGGGAGATGCTGGTCTCGCTAACGAGATCACTTGGATACGACGCCCTTGGCTTTGCCTCCGCTGAGGATTTTCTTGCAGCCGCCGACTTTGAACAATTTACTTGCGCCATTACAGATATTCATATGCCAGGAATGAGCGGCTTCGAGCTTCAGCAAAAACTTCAACAGCGTAATGGCTCATTGCCGGTCATCATGATAACGGCCCGCACCGAACCTGATCTCGAAATAAGAGCGATTTCCTGTGGGGCGATAGGTTTACTCCGCAAGCCCTTGGATGTCGAAATGCTGGTTGGCTGCATCAAGAAGGCATTGCGGATTTGACGTCCTCGCCTGTCAATCGGCGTTCAAATTTGACCCCTCATCGGCGTCCAATTTTGACCCCTTCGCACGGCGGGCTTTGCTGGTAG
>NZ_JBBIAR010000069.1:0-49295 GCF_054185165.1 Bradyrhizobium sp. UFLA05-109
ACGCCGCCGATCGCGAGGATGGGAAGCAGCCGCTTGATGCCGATGGCGCGGACGATCTGCAAGCCGGTTGCGATCAGCATGGGATCGGAAAGCATGCTTTGCGCCGCGGATCGTGCAGCTTTTTCCGCCGCCTGTCGCGCGCGCTTCTCGGTCTCTCTCTTGTAGGCGACGTAGCTACCGGCGGCGGCCAGCGTGAGCAGGAAGAACACGCCGGCGCCGGCAAGGCACGCCTGCACCGGACCATAGTTTTGCAGCACCAGGATGAAGACCGCGGCGCAGAGAAAGGCCGTGGTGATGAAGAGCGCAAGCGCCGCGGCTGCCGCCAGCGACGTCAGCCGCACGGTCGTACCGGTCGAGGCGCTGATGCCATCGATTATCCGCTGAAACATCGCCCTCGCTCCTCAATCCCTCCCGCCAGCATGGCGATGAAGTTCGGTCCTCTTCGGGGCTCGGCTTTTAGCGGCGCCAGGCGATGCCGATCAGGAAGCCGATACCGAGCGCAATACCTACGGTCGCGAGCGGGCGCTGGGTGATGGCATCCTCGAGCGTTTCCTCCAGCGAGGTCGCTGCGTCCTGCGCCGCATCCATCATCGCACTACCGCGCTCGGAGGCGTCATCCATCGCTGAATCCACCTGTTGGCGCGCCTGCTTGTAGCCGCGACGGGCCTGCTTGCCGGCGGAGTTGGCAAAGGTATTGAGCGCGTCGGTGATCTGTTCGGTGAGGGCGGCAATATCGTTTTTCACGGCTAGGACATCCTTTTCGAGGCGTTCGCGGGTGGCCTTGTCGGTCCAGTCTTTCATTCCTGTTTCGGCATTGGACATTGACATCGAAAGCTCCGGATCGTTGGCGGTGAGCTAGCCGGAAAACGTTCCGCCGTGACGGAAGTTCCCCTTGTGGAAACTGCGTAGAGCCAACTGGCTCTAGTTTGAATCGATCGAGCCACGGGCTCGTTCAACCTCTCCCGCTTGCGGGGGAGGTCGGCGCGCAGCGCCGGGTGGGGGATCTCTCCACGGTGGGAGTATCGATTGCGGAAACACCGCCACCCCCGCCCTCCCCCCGCAAGCGGGAGAGGGGGCGCACCTCCTTCGTGGCAGCCATCACGCCTACCCCCCATCATGCCTAGTCTCCGGGCAATTGCGGCGCATCCGCCGGAGCAAGATGCTCCTTCAGGATCAGCGCGACGATCAGAAGCGGCGATGACAGGAATGCCCCCATCGGGCCCCACAGCCAGGTCCAGAAGGCGAGCGCGAGGAATACCGCCAGTGCATTAAGTGCCAGCCGCCGGCCGATGATGGTGGGCGTGACGAAATGTCCCTCCAGGAAGGTGAGGCCGCCGAAGGCGAGCGCTGCCATCAATCCGCTGCCGAGGGTCGGAAAGGCGATCAGGCCGACCACGACGAGCACGACGAACATCGCGATCGGTCCGATGATCGGGATGAAGTTCAGCGTCGCAGCCAGCGCGCCCAGCCCGGCCGGATTGGGCATGCCGGTCAGCGCACAGACGATTCCGGTGGCGATGCCAACGCCGATATTGATGACCGTCACCGTCAAGAGATAGGTGCCGAGATGGACCTCGATCTCGTTGAGGATCCGCAACGTGCGCAGCCGCGCATCGCGGTCGCTGAAGGTCATGATCAGGGCGCGCCTCAGCTCGCGCCAGCTCGCGATGAAGAGGATCAGGGTCGCGAAGAACAGCAGGAATTCGGTGAAGGTCGGCGACAGGAATTCCAGGGTCGGCTGCACCCATTCGAACTTCGGCATCTGGAAGCTCGGCAGGCCTTCCGAACCGCCGACCATGGCTTGCAGCTCCTGCCACAGCGCCAGCGGCCGGTCGAACAAATGCAGCTTGTCCTTGAGCCGCGCGCCGAGCTCCGGCAGGCGGGTGCTCCATTCCATGACGGGCGAAGCGATCAGGGCGACGACGAAGGTGACCATCGCAGTGACCGTGATCACGATCAGCACCGCGGCCAGCGCGCGTGGTACCCGTTGCCGCTCCAAAAATGTGGCCGCCGGCGACAGCATGGTGCCGGTGACGAAGGCCATTACCACGGGAAGGAAGAACGGCTTGCCGAGATAGAGCACGGCCACGACCGTGATCAGAAGCATACAAGCGAGCGAGAAGGCGACGAACTCGGTGCGCCGGATGATCGGCGGCAGATCGCTTTTGCTGTCGGGAAGCGGCGTGCCTTCGCTGTCGTTGGAAAGCAGACGTTCACTGGGAAGGACGCGCACAGCCATTCTCCCGCACGGAGCTCACGCTCCGCGCGCGCAAGACTGCTGGAGAACGTGCCTCTGATCGGAAGGTTCCGTCGCGGACTCGTGAAGTCGCCTTCGCTTGACTGTGACCGGCCGGCTTCGCGAGCGCGCGGAACTTGAGTCGTCACAAGCGCGTTTGTTCGGCAGCGCATCACCCTGATGCACTTCGATTCAAACGGGGCAGCACATGACACAGTTATCTGCATCCCACCGCCGGTCTTCGCCGTGCGCCTTCAAAGCCTTTGCCCTTGCGACAGCATTGCTGACGATGTCCCTCGGCGCTGCAAGCGCGCAGACGCTTGGCTTCGCGCCGATGCAGCCGCAGGCCTTTCCGCAAGGCTATGTGACCGAGCAGCCGCAGGCCTCGGATGATCAGGTTGCCTCGGACGAGTCTGTGCTGCCGGAGCGACTGCGCCGGCAGATCGTCGGTTTCGACGGCAGCCAGCCGGCCGGCACGATCGTGATCGATACCGGAAATACCGTGCTCTATTACGTGCTCGGTCAGGGCCGTGCGATCCGCTACGGCGTCGGTGTCGGGCGCGATGGCTTCACCTGGTCGGGCGTGCAGTCGATCAGTCGCAAGGCGGAATGGCCGGACTGGCATCCACCGGCGGAGATGATCGCGCGCCAGCCATATCTGCCGCGCTTCGTCGCCGGCGGCCTCGGCAATCCGCTCGGCGCGCGCGCGATGTATCTGGGCGCAAGCGAATATCGCATCCACGGCACCAATGATCCCACCACGATCGGAAAGTTCGTCTCCTCCGGCTGCATTCGCATGACCAACGAGGACGTCGTCGATCTCTTCAACCGGGTCAACATCGGTACCAGGGTCGTGGTGCTCCCGAAGAGCGCGCCGCTCGTGGCGCGTGGCGGCGATGGCCTGCGCAAGCCCGCGCGTCCGGTCACGACGACGCTGGCTTCGGGACGCCAGGCGCTCAATCTGTCGCCTGTCTCCGTGACCACTTCGGCGCCGAGGTAACATGATCGGGCGTTCATCAGTCATAGCGACAGGCGGAGCGGCGGTCTTGCTGTTCGCTTCGCTCAGCCTGGCGCTGACGTCGTCGGCGCGAGCGGAGGATTTCCTCTCGGCGCTGTTCGGCGCGTTCGGTGCCCGGCCGCCGCCACAGATCAGGATGCCATTCCCGACGGACGACATGCCGCGCTACGAGGCGCCGCGGGCGCGTTCCTATGGCGGCGGGCAGGCTTGGTGCGTACGCACCTGCGACGGGCGCCACTTCCCGGCGCAAGGCAACGACAGCGAAAGCAAGGCGCAGAGCTGCAACAGCTTCTGCCCGGCGGCCGAGACCACGCTGGTCTATGGCAGCGACATCGACGATGCGACCACGGAGACCGGGCAGGAGTATGCCGACCTGCCGAATGCCTACCGCTACCGCAACGAGCTCGTCGCGGGCTGTACCTGCAATGGCAAGGATTCCGTCGGCCTTGCCGCGGTCAAGGTCACGGACGACCCGACCTTGCGCAAGGGCGATATCGTCGCGAGCCCCGGCGGATTGGTGGTCGCCAATCGCAATGCCACCGACAGGCATGGCGTCGCCATGAACTTCTCGCCGCTGCCGGAGTCCATGCGGGCGAAATTCCGCCACCTGCCCGTGGTGGCGCGGGAGTGAGTGCTGCTATCGGCGCGGGAGCGTTTCACGGGGCACGGTCATGTCCCGCGAATGGCGAGGCATCCAGCCTATCCGATGATGGAATTGCGCGGATGATTTCCCGACGTGTCAACGGCTTTTGGCGTCGCCCGAACCACCCCCGGCTACTTTGCATGGGGTTGTTTTCGACATTTTGTCGGGAGCACTCCCACACCGGCGATGCTGTCCGAGACGTTCCTGGTGCCCTGCGCAGCAATTGCGTGCTGCGTGATCTCCTGTGTCGCCGCGTATTTGTTCGAAAATGTAATGGGTTGCCGCAGCGGAACCGGAGCAGCGGCCGGGCGTTAGGAGTTCCTTAGCAATTTGCCTGAAGGGGGCCTTCCGATGCTCGTTGGCGTGCTCGTCACCTTTCTCGTCGTCATCCTCGTTCTTTATCTCATCAACATGTTGCCGATGGATGGTCGCGCCAAGCAGATCGCGCGTGTCATCGTCATCATCATCGGCATCGTCTCGCTGTTGAAATATCTCGCGGTGTTCTAGGCGGAAGCTGTAGCCCGGATGGCGCGAAGCGAAAATCCGGGTACTCGGCACCGACAAAAAAGCCCCGGTGTGCGCCGGGGCTTTTGACACCTGAATGACCGAGCCTACCCGGCCGCCCCTTAGCCCAGGGCTTTGGCCTCGCGGCGGCGTGCGGTGAGGATGTACTCGGTGTAGCCGTTCGGCTGTGTGCGGCCCTTGAAGACGAGGTCGCAGGCGGCCTTGAATGCGAGGCAGTCGAACGACGGCGCCATCGGCTTGTAGATTGGGTCACCGGCATTCTGCTTGTCGACGACGACCGCCATGCGCTTGAGTGACTCCATCACCTGCTGTTCGGTGATGACGCCCTGGTGCAGCCAGTTCGCCAGATGCTGGCTCGAGATGCGCAAGGTGGCGCGGTCTTCCATCAGCCCGACGTCGTGGATGTCAGGCACCTTGGAGCAGCCGACGCCCTGGTCGATCCAGCGCACCACGTAGCCCAGAATGCCCTGGCAGTTGTTGTCGATCTCCTGTTTGACGTCATCCGGCGCCCAGTTCGACTTCGACACCGGAATGGTGAGGATGTCGGAGAGCTTTGCGCGGGGCCCGCCCTTGGCGAGTTCCTGCTGGCGCGCGATGACGTTGACCTGGTGGTAGTGCAGGGCGTGCAGCGTCGCTGCGGTCGGCGAGGGCACCCAGGCGGTGGTGGCGCCGGCCTGCGGATGCGCGAGCTTCTGTTGCAGCATGTCCGCCATCTTGTCGGGCGCCGCCCACATGCCCTTGCCGATCTGGGCGTGGCCGGGCAGGCCGTCGATCAGACCCATGTCGACGTTCCAGTCCTCATAGGACTTGATCCACGGCTGCGCCTTCATCTCGTTCTTGCGGATCATCGGACCCGCTTCCATCGAGGTGTGGATCTCATCGCCGGTGCGGTCGAGGAAACCGGTATTGATGAAGACGATGCGCTTGGAGGCCTGCTGGATGCAGGCCTTGAGGTTCACGGTGGTGCGCCGCTCCTCGTCCATGATGCCGACCTTGAGCGTGTTCTCCGGTAGCGCCAGCATCTTCTCGACGCGGCCGAAGATCTCGCAGGTCAGCGCGACCTCGTCGGGACCGTGCATCTTCGGCTTGACGATGTAGACCGAGCCGGTGCGGCTGTTCTTGCTCTTGGAAAGACCCTTGAGGTCATGGATTGCAAGCAGGCCGGTGACGGCGGCATCCAACAGGCCTTCCGGAATTTCCTCGCCCGTCTCGTCGAGCACTGCGTCGGTGAACATGTGGTGACCGCAATTGCGGATCAGCAGCAGGCTGCGGCCGTGCAGCTTCACTTCGCCCTTGCCGTCCGCCGTCTTGTAGCTGCGGTCGGTGTTGAGCGCGCGGGTCAGCGTCTTGCCGCCCTTCTCGAAATCCGCCGACAGCGTGCCGTTCATCAGCCCGAGCGTGTTGCGGTAGACCAGCACCTTGTCCTCGGCATCGACCGCGGCGACGGAGTCTTCCATGTCGAGGATGGTGGAGACGGCGGCCTCCATGATCATGTCGGCAACGCCGGCCGGATCGTCCTTGCCGATCGTGTTGCCGCGATCGATCTTCACCTCGACATGCAGGCCGTTGTTGACGAGCAACACCGCGGAAGGCGCCGCCGCATCGCCCTGGAAGCCGGCGAACTGCGCGGCGTTCTTCAGCGCAGTCGCGTTGCCGCTCTTCAGTTTCGCCGCGAGCTGGCCTGCGACCACGCTATAGGCGGTGACGTCGGTGTGGCTGCCGGTCGCGAGCGGCACGGCGGCATCGAGGAATGCCTTGGCCTTGGCGATCACCTTGTCGCCGCGTGACTTGCTGTAGCCCTTGGCGGTATCAGCAGCATCGTGCGGGATCGCGTCGGTGCCGTAGAAGGCGTCGTAGAGCGAGCCCCAGCGCGCATTCGCCGCGTTCAGCGCATAGCGCGCGTTGGTGAGGGGCACGACGAGCTGCGGCCCGCAGATCTTGCCGATCTCCTCGTCGACATCAGCGGTCTCGACCTTCTGCGTCGCAGGCTCGGGCAGCAGATAGCCGATCTCCTTCAGGAATGCGGTATAGGCATTGATGTCGAACGGCTTGCCCTTATGTGCGCGATGCCAGTCGTCGATCTTGGCCTGCAAGGCGTCGCGAGCCGCGAGCAGCGCGCGGTTCTTGGGACCCAGCTCCTTCACGATTGCAGCAAGCCCGGCCCAGAACGCGTCCGGTGCGATCCCCGTCTTCGGGGCCGCTTCCTTCGCGATGAAGTCGAAGAGAACAGGGGCGATCTTCAAACCATGGGCGTCGTGGCGTTTCATGAGGGACTTTCTTGTTGGAATGGCGTTTTTTGGCTGGTTTCGGGTCCGAAAGCAGCAAAATGCATCCGCCGCCGGCGGGTTTCGAGGCCCTATTAGCCTCAAAACCGGGGCGGTGAGAAGACCCCTAAAGGTCTGTCAAAATGTCAAGTTGAGGTGGCGCGGACGTTGGCATTCCCCGCGAAGGCGGGGAATTCAGTTCGCTGCGGCCTTTCCGTATCCCATCGCTGTCTCTGGAATACCGGGTCGCCCGGTCAAGCCGGGCGACGACAAGGGGAAATAGAAGGGACTCAAATATTTGAGGCGAGGTCGACGACCTCGTCGAACAGCACGCCGCTTGCCTTCAACATCTGTTCGATCGCGTCGGTCGCGTCCGCGACGGAACGCGTCGAGGTATCGATGGTCAGCTCGGCACCTTGCGGCGGCTGGTAGTCGTTGCCGATGCCGGTGAATGACTGAAGCGCGCCGGAGCGGGCTTTTGCGTAGTGGCCCTTGGGATCGCGGCTCTCGCAGACTTCGGCGGGCGTTGCGACGTAGATCTCGCGGAACGTCGTGTCGGCGATGCGGCGTGCCGTGGCGCGGTCCTCGCGCGCGGGCGAGACGGCCGCGACGATCGCGATATGGCCGTTGCGGGCGAGATGCGTCGCGACCTCCGCAAGCCGCCGGATGTTCTCGCTGCGATCGGCGGCAGAGAAGCCGAGATCGCTGTTCAAGCCGGCGCGCAGCGTGTCGCCGTCGAGCAGGATCGGCGAGCCGCCATTGGTGAACAGCCGCCGTTCCAGCGCTTTTGCCAGCGTCGATTTGCCGGAGGCGGGCAGGCCCGTGAGCCAGACCACGGCGCCGTTGTGCTGATAGCGCGCGGAGCGCTCGTCGGGACGGAGTCCGGATTCGACCGGCACGATGTCGACGGGCACGGCGCGCTGGCCAGCGTCGACCGACAGCACGAGGCCACCGCCGGCGATGCGCCCGGAGACCTCGATCACGAGGCGCCCGGTGCGCGGGTTCTCGGTATAGGGATCGGTGGCAATTGGATTCGAAAGCGAAATGTCGATCTCGCCGACATGGTTGCGGCCAATCGCCTTGTTCTCGCTGCTTTCGAGCTCGCCGGGATCGACCGCCTTTTCGATCGCAACGACCGTGGCGCGGCTTTCCTTCGGCCCGCAGCGCACCAGGAGCTGATCGCCCTTGGCGAGCGGCTTGTCGTGCAGCCAGAATATGCGCGCCCGCAGACGCCGCGTTTCGCGCGGAGCGGCCCCCGCATGCGCGATGATATCGCCGCGCTCCACGAACAGTTCGCGGTCGAGCGTAATGCCGACCGAGCGGCCCGCGCCCTGCCGCGCGGCGACGGGTGTCACCGGCCAGCTCTCGACGGTCTTGATCTTGGCGATCTTGCCGGCGGGCATGATGACGATCTCGTCGCCGGCTTTGAGGCTGCCGGATTCGATGCGGCCCGCCACGATGCGGCGATCGTCGAACTTGTAGATCGCCTGCACGGGCAGCCGCAGCGCCAGCGCCTCCAGCGGCCGCGCCGGCTCGAGATGATCGAGCGCCTCGACGACGGTCGGGCCCTTGTACCAGCCGATGCGGTCGGTGCGCTCGGCGACACCATCGCCGTCGCGGGCCGAAATCGGGATCACCGCCGTCGGCGTGACGCCGAGGCCTTTCAGATGTGCAGAAATCTCATCGCTGATCTCCTTGAAGCGATCGGCGCTGAAGTCGACGCGGTCCATCTTGTTGACGACGATCGCGACCTGCTTCACGCCGAGCAGATGCAGGAGATAGCCGTGCCGGCGGGTCTGGTCGCGCACGCCTTCGAGTGCATCGATGATCAGCACCGCGCCGTCGGCTTGCGAGGCGCCGGTGATCATGTTGCGCAGGAATTCTGCGTGGCCGGGCGCGTCGATCAGCACGATGTCGCGCGAATTGGTGCGGAAGCGGATCTGCGTAGTGTCGATGGTGATGCCCTGATCACGCTCGGTCTGCAGCGCATCGAGCAGGAACGACCATTCGAACGGCATGCCGCGACGCGCGCTGACGGCCTTGAGCATTTCGAGCTTGCCCTCGGGCAGGCTGCCGGTCTCGTGCAAGAGGCGGCCGACCAGCGTCGACTTGCCGTGGTCGACATGTCCGACGATGACGATGCGGACCTGCGGACGCGTGGTGCCGTTCGGAGTTGCCGGCGTAGCAGAGGTGACGATCATGTTCATGGTCGCGTTGCGTCCTCAGGGATCAGAGATAACCGGCGACGCGCAGGCGCTCGAAGGCGTCCTCGGTCTCGTGGTCGAGCGCGCGGCCCGCGCGCTCCGGCACCTTGGTCTGTTCGAGCTCGATCAGGATCTCGTCGATGCTGGACGCTGTCGAAGCGACCGGATTGGTGATGTCCTGATCACCCAGCGAGCGATAGCGCTTGCCGTCCTTGGCGAGATACAGCGGAATGATCGGAATGTTCTCGCGTTTGGTGTAGGCCCAGATGTCGGCCTCGGTCCAATGCAGGATCGGGTGGATGCGCAAATGCGCGCCCTGCGGCGGCGAGGCGTTGAAATGGTCCCAGAATTCCGGCGGTTGGTCGCGCACGTCCCAATTGCCTTCGAGACCGCGCGGCGAGAACACGCGCTCCTTGGCACGCGTCGCCTCCTCGTCGCGGCGAATGCCGGCGATCAGGCCGTCGAAGCCAAATTTGGCGAGCGCCATCTTCAGTCCTTCGGTCTTGCGTGCGGCCGAGCGTGCGGCCGGCGGCAGCGTCGGATCGACGGCATCGATGGGCGGGCAGGGCTCGACGCGCAGGTCGAGGTCCCACTCCTTTCCATAATGATCGCGGAAGCGATACATCTCGGGAAACTTCTTGCCGGTGTCGACATGCAGGGCCGGGAAGGGCATGCGGCCGAAGAAGGCCTTCCGCGCCAGCCAGATCATGACGTTCGAGTCTTTGCCGAGCGACCACAAGAGCGCGATCTTCTTCAACCGGGCGAAGGCCTCGCGGAAGATATAGATGCTCTGCGCTTCCAACTGGTCGAGATGGTCCATGCTGGGCGGAAGATCCGGAGAAAATTCTTGCGCGCCGACGCGGCCGATGAGGGCCGGGCTGCTCACTCCGACAGCTGCGGAATCGTCCTTGAGAAGATGCATCTCTGCCACTTTGCGTTTGGAGGCGAAAATTCTATAGTTGCGGTGCGGAAGAGAAGAAAAAATTTTCTCTTTGCGCGCTCGAAACGAGACATATATAGAAAATAATTCCAGTCAACCCCGTAATTGGGGAAGCGAGTACCGTATGCGCTTCTTGCCGGTGTTCCTCGACATCAAGACCGGTCCGGTGGTCCTCATCGGCGCCGGCGAGCTGCTGCGCGCGAAATTGCGAGTGCTCGCGGCGGCTGGCGCGCGCATCCGCGTGCATGCGACGGATGACAATCACGATCTCAGCGGCGTTGGCGCTGATGATGCACAACGCGTGACCTTTCTCGACGGCGATCCGCTGACCGCGGATCTGACCGGGGTTATCGCCATAGTATGCGCAGGCGCAGGTGACATTGGCGTGGCGATGTCTGCGCGCGCGCGATCGCTCGGGCTGCCCGTCAACGTCATGGACGATCTCGAGCATTCGAGCTTCATTTTCCCCGCGATCGTCGACCGTGGCGACGTCGTGGTTGCCGTCGGCACGGGCGGTGCCTCGCCGGTCGTGGCGCGGCGCGTGCGCGAGAAGATCGAGGCGCTGCTGCCCGCTAGAATCGGCGATCTTGCCGAATTCATCGGCGGCTTCCGCAAATCCATTCATGCCGCGATTGCCGAGTTTCCGCTGCGCCGCCGCTTCTGGGAACGCGTGATCGACGGTCCCATCGGTGCGCTGGTGCTTGCGGGCCGAAAGGCCGAGGCGGAAGCCGCGCTCAAGGCCATTGTCGATCCCTCCGCATTTGCGCTGGCCGACAAGCCGGCAGGGCACGTCGCGCTGGTAGGCGCCGGCCCCGGCGATCCCGATCTTCTCACCATCAAGGCGCTGCGCGCGCTCCAGGATGCCGACGTCGTTTTCTATGACGAGCTGGTGTCACCTGAAATTCTCGATCGTATCCGCCGCGACACGGCACGCATTCCGGTCGGCCGCCGTGTCGGCAAGCCCGGCATCGGCCAGGACGCGATCAACAAGCTGATGATCGAAGCCGCGCAGTCAGGCCAGCGTGTGGTGCGCCTGAAGGGCGGCGATCCCTTCGTGTTCGGTCGCGGCGGCGAGGAAGTGGAGGCGCTGCGCGCGGCCGGCGTCGCCTATTCGATTATTCCCGGCATCACCGCCGGTCTCGGGGCCGCTGCCGACTTCGAGGTGCCGCTCACCTACCGTCACGAAGCACTGCGCATCACCCTCCTCACCGCGCACAAGGCGCGGGATGCCGAGACCGTCGACTGGTCGACGCTGACCGACACCAAGATGACTGTCGTCGTCTATATGGGCATGACCGCTGCGCCCGTGGTGCGCGCGGGTCTGTTGGCCGCCGGCCGCTCGCCGGAGACACCGGTCGGCGTGTTCGCCCGTGTCACGCGCCCCGATGCGCAAGGCGCGATCGGCACGCTTGCCGAGCTGCCCGAGCTCGTCAGGCGTCTTGACGGCGGTCCCGCCATTCTCGTCATCGGCGACGTGGTCCGGCATGCCGGCGCCTTTCGCCATCAATCCACCAGGCAAATCATCTCTGAGCTATTGGAAGCTGCCCAATGACCTCTCCGCTTGAACAAAAGAAAATCAAGATCGCCGGCCCCTCGATCGTGACCGCCAACCGCACCTGGGATGGCATCGTGGTGTATCGCACCGCCGCCAAGGGCTGGTCTGCAGACCTGTCGGAGGCGGCGATCGTGCGCAACTCGGATGAGGCCAAGGCGTTGCTCGCAGAGTCGGTGGCCGATGACGTCGGCGCAGTTGGCGCCTATATCGCCCCTGTGCAGGTCGACGAGGAGGGCAAGATCCTCCCCGGAAACCTGCGCGAGCAGATCCGCCGCACCGGTGTGACCATCGGATCGCAGGCCCAAGTTTAAGGCATTTTCTAATGTACGCTTACGACGAAATCGACCGCACGCTGGTCAACGAGCGGGTCTCGGAATTTCGCGACCAGGTGAAGCGCCGCCTCTCGGGCGAGCTCACCGAGGACGAGTTCAAGATCCTGCGCTTGCAGAACGGCGTTTATCTTCAGCTTCACGCCTACATGTTCCGCGTCGCGATCCCGTACGGGACGCTGTCCTCGGAGCAGCTGCGCCGGCTTGCCCACGTCGCGCGCCGCTATGACCGCGGTTATGGCCACTTCACCACGCGGCAGAACATCCAGTTCAACTGGATCAAGCTCGCCGAATTGCCGGATGCGCTCGCCGATCTCGCCGAAGTCGGCATTCATGCGATGCAGACCTCCGGCAACAACATGCGCAACGTCACCTCGGACCAGTGGGCCGGCGTCGCGCCCGGCGAGATCGAGGATCCACGCATCTGGTCGGAGCTGCTCCGCCAGCACACCACGCTGCATCCCGAGTTCTCGTTCCTGCCGCGCAAATTCAAGATCGCGATCACCGCGTCCGATCACGATCGCGCCGCGATCAAGATCCACGACATCGGCTTGCGCCTCGTCAAGAACGAGAGGGGCGAGACCGGCTTCGAGGTGCTGGTCGGCGGCGGGCTCGGCCGCACGCCGTTCATCGCCAAGACCATCAAGCACTTCGTTCATGGCCGCGACATCCTGAGCTATGTCGAGGCGATCCTGCGCGTCTACAACCAGTATGGCCGACGCGACAATATCTACAAGGCGCGCATCAAGATCCTCGTGCACGAGCTCGGCATCGAGAAGTTTTCGCGCGAGGTCGAGGACGAGTGGCAGCATATCCGCAACTCCTCGCTCCAGATCGACGACAACGTCATCGAGGACATCCGCTCGCGCTTCACCTATCCGGCTTATGAGAAGCTGCCACATATGCCGGACGAACTCCGACAGGCCGCGGCCGATCCGGAGTTCGAGGCGTGGCGGAAGAACTCAGTGGCCCCACACAAGGTCCAGGGCTACTCGATCGTCACAATCTCGCTGAAGCCGACCGGCGGACCTCCGGGCGATGCCACGGCCGAGCAGATGGACGCACTCGCCGACCTTGCCGAGAAATACTCTTTCGGCGAAATCCGTGTCGGCCATGAGCAGAATCTGGCGCTTCCGCATGTCGCCAAGCGCGACCTGCCGGCGCTGTGGAAGGCGCTCGACAAGCTCGGGCTCGCCACGCCCAATGTCAACCTGATCACCGACATCATCGCCTGTCCAGGCCTCGACTATTGCTCACTGGCGAACGCGCGTTCGATCCCGATCGCGCAGGAGTTGACGCGCCGCTTTGCCAATCACGAGCTCGCCAATTTGATCGGCCGGCTGCACATCAACATCTCGGGCTGCATCAATGCCTGTGGCCATCACCATGTCGGCCATATCGGCATTCTCGGCGTCGAGAAGAACGGTGAGGAGGTCTACCAGATCACCATCGGCGGCCGCGCCGACGAGAGTGCGGCTCTTGGGACACTGATTGGGCCCGGCGTGAAGTTCGACGAGGTTGCCGACGTCATCGAGGATGTCGTCGAGGCCTATCTGGCACTGCGCGAGCGGCCGGAGGAACTGTTTATCGATACCGTGAAGCGCCTCGGCGTCGAACCATTCAAGGAGCGGGTTTATGCCACTCGTTAAGGGCGGAAAGATCGTCGAGGATAGTTTCGTCAAGCTCGACGTCGATGCGCCGCTGCCCGCCGCCGGCGATATCCTGCTCCCCGGCGATCGCTTCCTCAAGGATGCGGACGCCTTGCTTGCGCGTCCCGGCAAGGTCGGCGTCATCTTGCCGAACAATCGCGACATCGACGCGCTGGTGCCGTATCTCGGCAAGCTTGCCGTGGTCGCGCTGGTGTTCCCGACCTTCCGCGATGGCCGCGCCTACAGCCAGTCGCGGCTGCTGCGCGAACGCTACGACTATCGCGGCGAACTGCGCGCCACCGGTCAGGTGCTGCGCGACCAGTTCGTGTTCATGCTGCGCGCCGGCTTCGACAGCTTCGAGGTCAAGAAGCAGGCCGATGCGGAAGCCTTCACGCAGACCGTGAAGCGCTATTCGGTGTTCTACCAGCCGACCGGCGACGGCCGCATCACGGCGCTGCATCGGCGCATGCAGCTGCGCCATTCGGAAGGTGTCGGCACGTGAACGCGGTCGCGCCGCAGGGTTCATCGTCATCCGCGCCAGCGCTGCCGTCCGTCGAGGAGCTGGATCGCGCGTTGCGCGATGCCTCGCCCGCGGAAGTCGTTGCTGCCGCGTTGAAGGTCGTCGGACGCGAACAGTTGGCGGTCGTGTCGTCGTTCGGCACGGAATCGGCCGCGCTGCTCAGGGTGGTGGCCGACGTCGATCCGGCGATCCCGGTGGTCTTCCTCGATACCGGCTGGCTGTTCGAGGAGACGCTCGCCTATCGCGACACGCTGATGGCGACGCTCGGGCTGAAGGATGTCCGATCAATCACGCCTCTGACGGAGACGTTGACGCGCGAGGATCCCGATCGCGATCTCTGGTTCTCCAATCCCGACGCCTGCTGCCGCATCCGCAAAGTCGAGCCGTTGGCGCGGGCGTTAGAACCGTTCACCGCATGGATCAACGGCCGCAAGCGTTTTCAGGGCGGCGTGCGTGCCGAGATTCCCGTCGTCGAGGATGACGGCGCGCGGTTGAAGTTCAATCCGTTCGCCAATGTCTCGCGCGACGACATCAAGGCGATCTTCGTGCGTGCCAAATTGCCGCAGCATCCACTTCAGGCCTCAGGTTTCCTGTCGGTTGGGTGTATGCCTTGCACCAGCCGCGCGGCCGAAGGCGAGGACGAGCGGGCCGGTCGTTGGCGCGGTCGCGCCAAGACAGAATGCGGCATCCACACGATGAAGATTTCGTAGCACAGCCGCGCTACGTCGCCGCAAACAAGAAAATCCGGTTCCGTTGACTTAAGAGCGTTTCGATCCGAGTTATGCCTGCATGCCATCGGCGACACCGACGTCGTCGAGGTGAATGGAGATGGACATGATCCGCCGTATCGTTCCGCTCGCGGCAGGCCTCCTCTGGGCAAGCTCGGCTCTCGCTGCTGACATCAATCTCTTGAACGTGTCGTACGATCCGACGCGTGAGCTCTATGTCGAATTCAACAAGGCGTTTGCGAACGCCTATCAGAAGGAGACCGGCAAGAGCGTCGAGATCAAGCAGTCGCATGGCGGCAGCGGATCGCAGGCGCGCGCGGTGATCGACGGATTGCAGGCCGACGTGGTGACGCTCGCGCTCGCCTATGACATCGACGCGATTGCGGCCAAAGGGCTCACCGCCGCCGATTGGCAGAAGCGCCTGCCGCAGAATTCATCGCCCTACACCTCGACCATCGTGTTCCTGGTGCGCAAGGGCAACCCCAAGGGCATCAAGGACTGGGACGATCTGGTCAAGCCGGGCGTTTCCGTCATCACGCCCAACCCGAAGACGTCGGGCGGCGCGCGCTGGAACTATCTGGCGGCCTGGGGCTACGCGCTGAAGAAGTTCGGCTCCGTAGACAAGGCGAAGCAATTCATCGCAAATCTCTATCAAAACGTGCCTGTCCTAGACACCGGCGCCCGCGGCTCGACCGTGACCTTCGTCGAGCGCGGCGTGGGAGACGTGCTGCTCGCATGGGAGAACGAGGCGTTTCTGGCGCAGAAGGAGTTCGGCACCGACAAGTTCGAGATCGTGGCGCCGCCGCTCTCGATCCTCGCCGAGCCGCCGGTCACGATCGTCGACAAGGTTGCCGACAAGAAGGGCACGCGCAATGCGGCCGATGCCTATCTTCAATATTGGTACACCAAGGAAGGCCAGGAAATCGCCGCGCGCAATTTCTATCGTCCGCGCGATCCCGACGTCGCGAAAAAATACGAGAACGCCTTCGCCAAGGTCGAACTTTTCACGATCGACGACGTTTTCGGCGGCTGGACCAAGGCACAGAAAGAACATTTTGCCGACGGCGGCGTGTTCGATCAGATCTACAGGAACTGATCGGGCGATGCCGCAGACGGCATTAGCAGGGGGCCTGGTGAGCGCAATCACAGCAAGACGACGGACATTGCCGGGCTTCGGTCTCACGATGGGACTGACGCTGTCCTGGCTGTCGATCATCATCCTGATTCCGCTCGCAGGCCTTTTCTTGCGCACGCTTGAGCTGAGCCCCGAGCAGTTCTGGACCATCCTGACCAGCCGTCGCACGCTGAACGCGCTGCGGGTGTCCTTCGGGCTCGCCTTTGCTGCGGCCTGCGTCAATCTCGTCATGGGCAGCATCATCGTCTGGGCATTGGTGCGCTACCGCTTCCCTGGCCGGCGGCTGTTCGATGCCATCGTCGACGTGCCCTTTGCGCTGCCGACGGCGGTTGCCGGTGTCGCACTGACCTCGCTGTTCGCAGAAAAAGGCTGGCTGGGCGCACCGCTGGCAGCGCTGGGCATCAAGGTCGCGTTCACGCCGTTCGGCATCTTCGTCGCCATGATCTTCATTGGTATCCCCTTCGTGGTGCGCACCGTGCAGCCGGTGCTGCAGGATCTCGATCCCGAGATCGAGGAGGCGGCGGGCAGCTTGGGGGCCAGCCGTTGGCAGACCATCGTTCGCGTGATCCTGCCGTCGCTCGCGCCGGCGCTGCTGACCGGATTGGCGCTCGCCTTCGCCCGTGCCGTCGGAGAATATGGCTCGGTGATCTTCATCGCCGGCAACATGCCGAACGTTTCCGAGATCGCGCCGCTCCTGATCGTGATCCGGCTCTCTGAATTCCGCTATGCCGACGCGACCGCGATCGCGGTCATCATGCTCGTCGTGTCTTTCGTCATCATCTTCACCGTCAACCGGTTGCAGCGCTGGGCGCAGAACCGGATTCCGGTACATTGAGGGCTGATACGATGACGATGCAGGTCGCCGATTCAGTCTCGCTGTCCTCGCCCGACGCGAAAGCGCGCCTGCATGCGGTCGCCGTGCGCGAAAACCTTCGTACCGAACCGAGGGCGGTGCGCATCGCGATCATTTCCGTCGCGATCCTCTTTCTCACCGTCTTCGTCGTGCTGCCGCTGGTCGTCGTGTTCGCGCAGGCTTTCTCCAAGGGCATCATGGCCTATCTCGCCGCGCTGTCGGAGCCGGAGGCGCTGGCCGCGATCCGGCTGACGCTGCTGGTGGCGGCGATCTCGGTCGGCCTCAATCTCGTCTTCGGTGTGGTCGCAGCCTGGGCGGTCGCCAAATTCGAGTTCAAGGGCAAGACCTTCCTGATCACGCTGATCGACCTGCCATTCTCAGTCAGCCCCGTGATCTCGGGTCTCGTCTTCGTGCTCTTGTTCGGCGCGCAGGGCTATTTCGGCGGCTGGCTGCGTGACCACAACATCCAGATCCTGTTCGCGGTGCCTGGTATTGCGCTTGCGACCACATTCGTGACTTTCCCGTTCGTGGCGCGTGCGCTGATCCCCTTGATGCAGGAGCAGGGCACGCAGGAGGAAGAGGCCGCGATCTCGCTCGGTGCCTCAGGCCTGCAAACTTTTTTCCGCGTCACCTTGCCGAACATCAAATGGGGCGTGCTCTACGGCGTCCTGCTCTGTAATGCGCGCGCGATGGGCGAGTTCGGCGCAGTCTCGGTCGTCTCCGGCCACATCCGCGGCGAGACCAACACGATGCCGCTGCTGGTCGAGATCCTCTACAACGAATACCAGTTCGTCGCTGCGTTCGCGATCGCCTCGCTGCTCGCGATGCTGGCGCTGATCACGCTGATCGCAAAAACCATTCTCGAACGTCATCTGGACGAAGGACACGACGCCCGTGACCATTGAAGTCAGGAATCTCGTCAAGAAGTTCGGGACATTTGCCGCGCTCGACGGCGTCGACCTCAAGGTCGACAATGGCGAGTTGCTGGCGCTGCTCGGACCGTCCGGTTCCGGCAAGACGACGCTGCTTCGGATCATTGCCGGCCTGGATTGGCCGGATTCCGGCGAAGTCTCCTTCAACGGCGAGGACGCGCTCGCGCGCGGCGCGCGCGAGCGTCATGTCGGCTTCGTGTTCCAACACTACGCGCTGTTCCGTCACATGACGGTGTTCGAGAACGTCGCCTTCGGCCTGCGCGTGCAGCCGCGCGCGGTTCGGAAAGACGAGGCCACGATCCGCACCCGGGTAAAGGAGCTGCTCGATCTCGTGCAACTCGACTGGCTCGCAGACCGCTATCCGAGCCAGCTCTCCGGCGGCCAGCGCCAGCGCATCGCGCTGGCGCGCGCGCTTGCGATCGAGCCGCGGATCCTGTTGCTCGACGAGCCCTTCGGTGCGCTTGACGCGAAGGTGCGCAAAGAGCTGCGCAAATGGCTGCGCTCGCTGCACAACGAGATCAACGTCACCTCGATCTTCGTCACGCACGACCAGGAGGAGGCGCTCGAGGTCGCCAACCGGGTCGTGGTGATGGACAAGGGCAAGATTGAGCAGATCGGCTCGCCCGACGATGTCTATGACAATCCGGCGACCGCTTTCGTCCATGGCTTCATCGGCGAGTCCATCGTGCTGCCGGTCGAAGTCGCTGATGGCGCGGTGCGGCTCGGCGATCGCCAGCTCAATCTGGCGGCCGGGGTGACCGCGTCTGGTGCGTCAAAGCTGTTCGTGCGGCGACACGATATGCTGGTCGGGCCGCCCGGCTCCGGGGCCTTCGACGGCGCCGTGCAGCACGTGCGGAGTTTTGGTCCGGTTCAACGGGCTGAGGTTGCGCTGTTCGGCGGCGAGATCATCGAGATCGACGCCCCCCGTGACAAGGAACTCCGCGCCGGCGACACGGTCGGCCTTGCGCCCCGCCGCTACCGGATATTTGAGGGTGCCTGAGGCCGTTACCTCAGGCTCAAAAATTGCGTAAAGTTCACCTTTCAGCCACGGTTGATATGCAACAACGGCCCGTCTTTTTTGGGGGCCCGATTCATGCGCGCTGCGGCCGCAATTCTCATCGCTTTGCTTCTCGCCGGCTGCGCGGGTAACGAAGCGCCGGTCGAACAGCCGTCGATGTATGCCGACATGGCCGTTTCAGGCGCGCGGCTGGATGCGCAGGCTGCAGCCGTGATGATCTCGCAGTACCGCCAGAACAACGGCCTCGGCACCGTCATCATCGATCCCGACCTCATGCGCCTGGCCGAATCCCAGTCCCAGGCAATGGCGTCCGCCAACAAGATGGACCATGACGTCCGTGCGCCGCTCGCCAAGCGGCTCGCTGCCGGCGGCTACCCGGCGACTGTCGCGGTCGAGAACATCTCGGCCGGCTATCATACGCTGGCGGAAGCATTTTCCGGCTGGCGCGACTCGCCGCCACACCGGGCCAACATGCTCAAGAGCGGTGTCACAAAATTGGGTATAGCGGCGAGCTATGCTCCGAACACCAAATACAAGGTGTTCTGGACCATGATTATGGCGGCAACCGAGCCCCGATAAGCCAGTCTTGATCCCCAAAACATTGACGCCGCCGTGAACTGGGATCACGGTGGGCCGCCCTCAGTTCATTGATCCACTCATGACCGATCACCAAGGCCCGGCATCGAACAGAATCCCCGCCAATGCTCAGCGCGTCCTCGTGCTCCAGGGCGGTGGTGCGCTCGGCTCCTATCAGGCGGGCGCCTATCAGTCGCTGTGCCATTTCGGCTTCGAGCCGGAATGGGTTGCCGGCATCTCGATCGGCGCGGTCAACGCCGCCATCATTGCGGGCAATGAGGGCCAGACCCGCGTCAAGCGGCTGAAGGAATTCTGGGAGATGGTGTCGGCGCCGGTGCCCTGGAAGCCGGTCGGCAAGAGTGATCACAGCCGCGAGCTGTTCAATTCCACGAGCGCCGCGCTGATCGCGACCTTTGGCGTGCCCGGCTTCTTCGTCCCGCGCGTCCCGCCCGCGCCGCTCTGGCCGCCGGGCCACCCAGAGGCAGAGAGCTATTACGACACCGCGCCGCTGAAGAAGACGCTGGAGCGGCTGGTCGATTTCGATCGTATCAACGATCTGAAGACACGTTTGTCCGTCGGCGCGGTCGGCGTCACCTCGGGCAACTTCAAATATTTCGACAATTACGAGTTCAAGAAGCTCGGCAAGAAGATCGGCCCCGAGCATATCATGGCCTCCGGCGCGCTGCCGCCCGGCTTTCCATCCGTCATCATCGAAGGCGAGCATTACTGGGATGGCGGCATCGCCTCCAACACGCCGCTGGATTACGTGCTCGACGCGGAGCTCGACCGCGACATGCTGATCTTCCAGGTCGACCTGTTCAGCGCGCGTGGTGAGCTGCCGAACTCGCTGCTCGAGGCGGCTGAGCGCGAGAAGGACATCCGCTTTTCCAGCCGCACGCGCATGAACACCGACAAGAACAGGCAGTTGCACAATGCCCGCCGGGCCGTACGCGATTTGATCGGCAAATTGCCGGATTATCTGAAGAACGATCCCTCGGTCGAATTCCTGGCCAAGGCGGCGCGCGAAAGCACCGTGACGGTGGTGCACCTGATCTACCGCAGCAAGAACTACGAATCCTCATCCAAGGATTACGACTTTTCGCATGTTGCCATGGTCGAGCATTGGGAAGCCGGCGTGCGCGACGTGCACCTGTCGATGCGCCACAAGGATTGGCTTGAAAAGCCGCAATCCGGCGAGACCATGGTGACTTATGATCTCACGGGGGACGTCACCGCGCCCCCGGCCTCAAAAGGAGCGAACGAAAATGGGTAGCTTGTCAGGCAAGAACGCCGTCGTGACCGGATCGACCAGCGGGATCGGGCTCGCCTATGCGCGTGCCTTCGCGGGGGCCGGCGCCAATGTCGTCATCAATGGCTTCGGCTCGCCGGAGGACATCGAGAAGGAGCGCGCCAAGATCGAGGCCGATTTCAAGGTGAAGGCGATCTATTCGCCCGCCGACATGACCAAGCCCACCGAGATCGCGGAGATGGTCGCGCTCGGCGAAAAGACCTTTGGCTCGGTCGACATCCTCGTCAACAACGCCGGCATCCAGTTCGTTTCGCCAATCGAGGAATTCCCGATCGAGAAGTGGGATCAGATCATCGCGATCAACCTCTCTTCGGCCTTCCATGCCATCCGCGCGGCGGTACCCGGCATGAAGAAGAAGGGCTGGGGCCGTATCATCAACACGGCATCCGCGCATTCGCTGGTCGCTTCGCCCTTCAAGTCGGCCTACGTCTCGGCCAAGCACGGCATCGCCGGCCTCACCAAGACCGTGGCGCTCGAAGTTGCGACCCACAAGATCACCTGCAACTGCATCAGCCCCGGCTATGTCTGGACGCCGCTGGTCGAGAAGCAGATTCCGGACACGATGAAGGCACGCAATCTGACGCGCGAGCAGGTTATTCATGACGTGCTGCTCGACGCGCAGCCGACGAAAGAGTTCGTCACCTCCGAGCAGGTGGCGTCACTGGCGCTGTTCCTGTGCAGCGATGATGCGGCGCAGATCACGGGCACCAATCTTTCGATCGACGGCGGCTGGACGGCGGAGTAAATCCACTTCTTGTCATGCCCCGCCTTCGGTCAAGGCGGGGCATCCAGTACGCCGCGGCCTATCGATTCAATCACAGCCGTCTCGCGGTACTGGATAGCGATGACAGCGAGAGTTGTGCCGCTGTTCTGCGGTCAATGAGTCCAGGCCAGCGCGGTGACGATCGCCGACGACAGGTTCAGCTCCGCAAACATGATCTTGCCGGCGACCACGAAGAGGACGCTGGCAAGGGTCAGCCGCAGCACCGTCTCCGGCACGCGCGTGGCACTGAAGCTGCCGAGCACGATACCGGGCAGCGAGCCCATCAGCAGCACGCCCATCAGCCCCCAATCCACGTCGCCGAGCGCCCAGTGTCCGGTGCCGGCCACCAGCGTCAGCGGCACGGCGTGTGCGATGTCGGAGCCGACGATGGTCGCCATCGGCAGGCGCGGGTAGAGCAGGAGCAGCACGGTCACGCCGACCGCGCCGGCACCGACCGACGAAATCGAGACCAGCACGCCGAGCACGACACCGGTGACTACGGTCGCGATCGCCGTGGTGCGCTCGTCGACGCCTTCGAGCGTCCTGCGATAGCGCTCCATGATCGCCTTGCGGAAGATCAGCGAGGTTGCGGTGAGCAGCAGTGCGAAGCACAGCACCAGATTGACCAGGCCGCGCTCGGCGTCGCTCTTGAGATCGAGCTTCCACAGCACGAACAGGGTCAGCGCGCTCGCGGGAATGCTGCCGCATGCAAGCCGCAGCACCGCAGGCCAATGCACGCTGCGCGACCAGCCATGCACCACGCTGCCGCCCGTCTTGGTGCCGGCGGCGTAGAGCAGGTCGGTCCCGACCGCTGTCGACGGATGAACGCCGAACAACAGGATCAGCAGCGGGGTCATCAGCGAGCCGCCGCCAACACCGGTCATCCCGACGAGCAGGCCGACGCCGAATCCTGAAGCGACGTAGAGCGGATCAATCATGTCTGGCTGGAATCTAGGTTTATCTCGTCTGCAGGGCAATACGACGTAGAATAAACTTCCCCTGAACTGCAACTCCTTGGGCCAAATAAGAAAAATCGTGCTGTAGGTGGGTGACGAGGGGGTATTTTGCCCAATTCCCCACCCTTCCGCGAAATGGACGTTTCGGGGCGGAAGGCGATCCAGGTGAAGGATTTTGCATAAGCCGGTTGTTGGCCGGCGCGGGCAGCAGCCGGTGCTAGTTCCCGAACGCCAGCACATGCAGGCCGAGCCGCTGCCGCACGATCCAGAACAGCAATACGGTCTCGAAGGTGAGCGAGATCGACGTTGCGGCGGCCGCGCCATAACCGCCGAAGCGCGGCACCAGTGCGATGCAGAGGATAACGTTCATCACGAAGGCCAGCGCGTAGGCGAGCGCGCAGATCTTCTGGTGGCCGAGCATGTTGAGGAGGCGCTCGACCGGGCCAATCGCCGCGCGCACCACGAGCCCGACCGCGGCGATGAACATGATGTCGTAGCCGATCACGAATTGCGGTCCGAACAGCCAGAGCAGCGGCTTGCCGAGTGCCAGCAGCACGGCGGTCGCCGCGAGCGAGGGCCAGAACGTCCAGTTGATGGCGTGCGCGACATAGGCCGACAGACGGTTCTTGTCGCCGAGCGCGTTGTACTCGGCGAAGCGATGTGCCGTCGTCGCCGACATCGCGTAGTGGATGAAGGATACCAGCGCCAGCGTCTTCACGACGGCGAAATAGACGCCGACCTCGTCGGAGGGGCGGAATTGCTGGAGCACCAGCACGTCGGTGTAGGACAACAGCAGGTAAAAACTCTCGACCAGCAGGATCGGCAGCGAGATCGCAAGCCAGCCGCTGATATCGTAGGCCTTGGGGCCGTCCTCGACGTGATCAGCGAGCTTGCGGTTCAGCGCCACCATCTGGCCGGTCATCGCGATCCACACCGCGCCCGCGCTTGCCACCATCGCAGCGGTCGCGCCGAGATGAAAGCCGAGCAGGAAGGCGGACGCGGTGATGCCGATGATCAGCGCCTGGCGGATGATGAATTGCGGCATCAGGCCCAGCTGCATCCAGTCATGCGCGCGGGCGATGCCGTCCTGAGTGTTGGCGACGACGAAGGCTGGCAGCGTCATGCAGCCGATGAAGAGCGGCAGCCGCGCGGCCGGATCGATCCATGGCGAGAGCAGGAAGACGATGCCGGCCAGCGCAAGCGAGACCAGGGTCGAGACGACGAAGGTCAGCCAGCGGCTGCCGGAAAGAAAGCCGCGCAGCAGCGCATCCTCGCGGCTGGTGCGGTATTCCGGGATGATCCTCTGTGCGGAAGCCGAGATCCCGAAATCCATCATGCTGCCGAGCAGCAGCACCCAAGTCCAGACGTAGACGTAGACGCCGTAGTCCGACGTGCCCATCCAGCGCGCCAACAGGATCTGCGAGAGATAGGCAAGACCTGCGCTGATCACGCGGATGAGGAATATGGTGCCCGCAAGCCGCCGTGTCAGCGTCGCCTCGCTCGTGCTACCGCCCGCGCCGGTCAGCCTGGCACGCAGCCGCGCGATGAGGCCGACAGGCTCACGCGTTGCAGGTTGTGCGTCCATCATGGCCACGTCGAAGATCCCCTGCGCCCCGCAAGATGCGGCAGGGTTTGGCGTAGCAACCATTCGTTAAGAAACGGTGCCGTCCGTCATTCCGGGGCGATGCGCAGCATCGAACGCGGAATCCAGAGGTGGTGGCGCGGAATTCCGGGTTCGCGCTACGCCCGCCCCGGAATGACACCTCGGCTCAATTCAGATTGACATTGAACTCGTACGCCTTCTCCGGCCCCACCAGCGTGAACGTCAACGCGGCGCCATCGGGCTTGGCGCCGGGCGGCAGGCCATCGAGCTCGAAGGCGAAGCGCTTGACGCCCGCCGTGCTGTGCTCGACCGGTGAGGGGATCGGAAGCGCCCAGTCGGGCGTCGGCCCCTCCACGAACAGGTTGACGTCGCGCCCATCGGGCGTGGCCACGTCGACCAGCACCTTCGTCGCACCCTCGCGCTTGACGTCGCGGATCGTCAGCGGAGTGGGATCGCCGATATTGGCGGGCTTCGGCACGGTGTCGAGCGCCGCGAACAGCGCACCGTCCTCGGTCGAGGCGACGCTGTTGAAGCCGAGTTCGGCGCTGGCATCAACGGGGATACAGAGCTTTTCGCAGACCGCGTAGTTGATCTCGGCGCGCAGGATCACGGGTTTGTCCGGGGCCTTGGCGACGATGCGCAGCGGCAGCACGATCTGGTCGTGATAGCCGATCGAATGGCCGCCGGCGCCGTCGTCAAATTTCAGCGGCGCCGGCCACATCACGGTCACAGCTTCGACATTTTCAGACTTGGAGAAGTCGAACCGCGGTGGAACGCCGGAATCGCCGGGCGTACGCCAATAGGTCTTCCAGCCGTGCTGAAGCTGGAATGCGATGCCGCCGAGCAGCACCGGGCCGCTGCGCGATCCGGCCAACAGGCGCACGGCGGAATGGCCGTCGCGCTGCCAGGGCGAGGCGTCGTCAGCGCGGACACTCGAGGGCTGCGCCGAGACGAGCAAGGCTGCGGCGACGATGGTCGCAGCGAGCTTGGGAACTATGGTGAGCATGGCACGTCTTTACAGGGTCGCTGCGGTGCAAACCATTGAATTGCTTGTGATGGATGCATCGGAATGAGGCTTGGGAATTAGACTTCGGAGTTAGGCTTGGGGAATTCGGGCTACGCAAGCCTTGATTTGACAGCGGGCAAGCCCGACATCAGGATATGAACCGAAAGGGGAGTGCTTCACCGATGGGTTCTGCAGGCAAGAGAACTGGCGACAGCACCCCGGCGGCCAGCCCCGCCGTCCCCAATTCGGCGGGCTATCTCGACGGGCGGCTCCTGATCGCCATGCCGGTCATGGGCGACCCCCGCTTCGAACGCTCGGTGATCTATCTCTGCGCGCATTCTGCGGAAGGCGCGATGGGCATCATCGTCAATCATCCCGCCGGCAGCATCGATTTTCCGGAGTTGCTGGAGCAACTCGGTATCATCAAGAAGGGTGCGCAAATCAAGCTGCCGGAGAACGCCGAGAGCATGAAGGTATTGCGCGGCGGCCCGGTCGATACGGGTCGCGGCTTCGTGCTGCATTCCAGCGACTTCTACATCGAGAACGCGACGCTGCGGATCGACGATGGCGTCTGCCTCACCGCGACAGTCGACATCCTGCGCGCGATCGCCAACGGCTCCGGCCCGAAGCATGCGATCCTCGCGCTCGGCTACGCCGGCTGGGCGCCGGGTCAGCTCGAAACCGAGATCCAGAGCAACGGCTGGCTGCATTGCGACGCGGATGCGGATCTGATCTTCGGCGACGACGTCGAGGACAAGTACGCCCGCGCCTTGCGCAAAATCGGCATCGACCCCGGCATGCTCTCGAACGAGGCCGGGCACGCGTAGCGCTTGATCGTCGTCCCGGCGAGCAGTTGTTGGGTCGCTGGTAAGCGCCAGCTCTCGCCAAGCCATTTCCAGTGGTAATGGGTTCTGGCGCTTCGCTTGTCCAGGACGTCAGCGCAGTATGTGGCTACTCCGCCGCCTGCTGCACCGTCGGCTCGGTGCCTGCCACGGTCGCACGGCGCATGTCGCGGGGCTGTGACTGGTCGTAGCGGCGGACGCGGTGCATGGTCTGGCGGTTGTCCCACATCACGAAGTCATGCAGCTTCCATTTGTGGACGTAGACGAATTCAGCCTGCGTCGCGTGCTCGTTGAGATCGCGCAGCAAGAGCCGGCCCTCGGGCACGCTCATGCCGACGATCTTGCCGGCATGTGAGGACAGATACAGCGACTTGCGACGGTGCACCGGGTGCGTGCGCACCAGGCGCTGCAACACCGGCTTGAACATCGCCTTCTCCTCGTCGCTATATTCGGTGAAGCCGAGCGAGCCGCGCGAATACATCAGCGAATGCTCGCAGATCATATCCTCGATCTCCGCCTTGTTTTCGTCACCGAGCGCGTCATAGGCTGCGCGCATGTCGGCAAATTCGGTGTTGCCGCCCTTCGCGTTCACCACGCGCGCCGACAGCAGCGAGAACTTTGCAGGGATCGGGCGAAATGAGCTGTCGGAATGCCAGAGGCAATTGCCGAGATTGAACAGATGCGTGCGGCTGTCCTTCGCCAGCGGCTTGCCGTCCTTGCCGAGATTGCTGACATCGTTCAAGCCCGAACTGAGGCGATAGTCCTTCTCCTTGGTGACGGTGCCGCCGCGCGCATCCTCGCGCTGGCCGAAATTCAGCGCAAAGGCCATCTGCTGCTCGTCGGTGACGTCCTGGTCGTGAAACACCAGCACCGCGTATTCGTCCATCGCAGCCTCGATCTGTTGCGCCTCATCCCTTGTGAGCGGCTGGCGCAGATCGAGGCCCGAAACCTCGCCGGCAAAATGCTTCTGAAGCTGCCGGATAGCGATCGTCATTGCGATTCTCCTGGTGTTCTCCCGGGGCCCGCGGGCGGTTTGTCCGCTCTGTTGGTGAAAAGGCTATCCCCGCGCTTGCCGATGTCAACGCTATGCGCGCATGGCTCTCACGCGTTCCGCGCCATCAAGCCACCGTCGACCGGGATTACCGCGCCGGTCAGGAATGACGCTGCGGGCAGGCACAGGCTCAAGGTCATGTGCGCGACTTCCTCAGGGTCGCCATAGCGGCCAAGCGCGGTGCGGCGCTTGGCGTAGATCGTCTTGTGATCTTCCGGAATCCGGTCGGTGATCGCGGTGCGGATCGGCCCTGGACAGATGCAGTTCACGGTAATGCCATCGCGGCCAAGCTCGACCGCGAGTGAGCGCGTCAGGCTCGCAACGCCGCCCTTGGCGGCTGAATAGGGGCTGTGCAGCGCGGTGGCGCCGAGCGCCTCGGTGGACGCGATGTTGACGATGCGTGGGCTCTTCGATTTGCGCAGATGCGGCAGGGCCGCGCGGATGATGCGCGGATGCGCCGTCAACATCACCGCGATGCCCTTGGCCCAGGCGTCTTCGTAACCTTCGTCGTCGATCGCGACGCGTACGGAAATGCCGGCATTGTTGACGACGATGTCGAGCCCGCCGAAATGCGCAGCGACGTCGCCAACCACTTGGCTGATCTCCTTGGCGTTGGCAACGTCGAGCTTCCACGCCTCGGCAGAGCCGCCGCTCGCGGTGATCTCCCTGGCGACGGCCTGCGCACCATCCGGGTCGTAGTCGGTCACAGCGACATTGGCGCCTTCAGCGGCGAACACGCGTGCCGTAGCGCGTCCCATGCCGCTTGCCGCGCCTGTAATGAGAACGGTCAATCCCCTGACGGATCGGCTGAGCTGCTTGAACTCTGGCATGCTGTTTCCCCGAGGCCTGCATGTTTGTTGTTGTGAGATTGACAAGGCTGGCATCGATCCCCACACACGTCAAACAAAGCAAAAGCAAAGGGAGGCCGCGATGAACGAGCTCGATTTCTCAAGTAAGCAAGTGCTGGTCGTCGGCGGTTCCAGCGGCATCGGCAACGGCATCGCACAGGCCTTTCGTGCCAAGGGTGCGCAAGTCGCGGTCTGCGGCACCCGCGCACATGCGAAGGACTATGCAGCGGAAGAAGGCTCGGATCTCGCGGGTCTGGCTTACGCCCAACTCGATGTCAGCGATGCGAGGGGGATCGAAGCGTTCAAACCGTCGTTCGAACGTCTCGACGTGCTGGTGCTGGCACAGGGCGCGGTGATCTATCGCCGCGGCGAATTCGAGATGGCGGGCTTCCGTAGGGTACTCGAAGTCAATCTCATGAGCCTGATGGCCTGTGCCACGCGCTTTCATCCCATGCTGCGGGATTCGGGGGGATCGCTGATCATCGTCTCGTCGACTGCGGCCTATCACTCCACCATGGGCAATCCGGCCTACAACGCCTCGAAGACCGGTGCTGTCGGATTGACGCGGACGCTGGGCGAGGCCTGGGCCGGGGACGGCATCCGCGTCAACGGAATCGCGCCGGGGCTCGTCGATACCAAGATGACCAAAGTCACGACCTCCAATCCCCAGCGGCTCGAGGGCGCGCTGTCACGCATTCCGCTGCGGCGATTGGGCACGCCGGCGGATATGGCGGGCGCGGCCTTGTTCCTGGCTTCGCCATTGTCGTCCTACATCATCGGCCAGACGATCGTCGTCGACGGCGGGCTCATTCTCTAAGCGACGATGCGGAACCGCGCCGCGCCTGATCGGTTACTTCGGCTGACCCCCGAGGAGGACCAACATGGACAACGATCGGATTGCCGGATCAGCCAAGGAGTATGCCGGACGTGTCGAAGGTGCGGTCGGTGAGATGACGGGAGACGCGAGGACGCAGGCCTCGGCCAAGGCGCGCGAAGCGGCCGGCACCGTGCAGAACCTGTACGGGCAGGCCAAGGATGCCGCGCGCGATGCCACGGATACCGCTGCCAGTTACGCGAAGGACGCTTATGACGCTGGCCAGGATACGTTCCGCGACGGGACGCAGGCACTTGCAAAGAGAGTGCGGGACAACCCATTCGGCGCGCTGCTGGTCGCCGGTGGCATCGGCTTTGCGCTCGCGCTGTTGATGTCGCGGCCAGCCCGCCGCCCGCCGCCACGCTGGCGCTACTACAGCTAACCTAGTCGAGACGACTATCGCGGCGGATTACCCCAGAATTCCGCCGATCGCCCAATGCTGCCCGGCGGACGTGGGATCGCTGGATTGAAATTGGGGTTGCGCGGAGGCTGCGGTGCCAGTTGACGCGGCGACGGCGAGCCGAAGCTGAAGAAATCGCGCAGCGACGGCGCTGCCTGCGCCGGTTGCTGCACCGGCGGCTTCTTCGGCGCGGGCTTTGGCGGCGCGATCGCGGCCGCAGCGTTCGGCGCAGACCCCGCATTTGGATTAGCGGCGCCGCTCTCGGGCGTCGTCGTCGCGACCGGCGTATCACCCTTGGCCTGCTCGCGACCGACCTCGCGCCGTGGCCAGGCATAGTCGTCGGCGCGGCCTGCCGGCGCCGTCAGCGGCTCGCCCTTCACCAGCGTCTTGGCCGCGAGTGCATCGACGGCGGCCGGACGCGATCCCGGTCCGCCCAGCAACTGATCGGTGGAGATCGAGGCCGCAACCAGCGGCACGATCGGCCCCGCAAGCGGCCGCGGCGCGGGCTTGCCGGGCTCGGCGCTGGTATCGGGTGTTGCCGGCTCGCTCGGCAGTGCAATCGGGCCTGAGCGCCCCGCCAGCAGACGCGTAATCTCGCGCTCAACATAGTGTGCGAGCTTGCGTGCGCCAGCCTTGGTGAAATAGACGCCATCAGAGGTGCGGAGCTGACGGATCTGGCCTTCGAAGTCGGGGCCCTTCTGGAGGAAGCGGCCCGCTTCGTCGACAAAGCCGTCCCAGACATCGACATAGGTGATGCCGGCCTTGGCTGCTCCTTCGCGATAGAGCGAATCCAGGAACAGCATATCCGCCGTGCCCTTCGGACCGCGGATCGCGGGCAGGCCGACCCAGAGCACCGGCACGCCCTTGGACTTGAGCACGCCGATCAGCTCCTCGATCTTCTTGCCGTAGAGCTCGACCCAGCGGTCGTCGCGGAATTCATAGAGCCCATTCGGCGAGCGTGCGGTCTTTTCCGGCGCCGCGGTCTGCGGTGCATCGGCACTGTCGACGTCGTCCTGCGGCAGGTCGGTGTCTGCTGGTTTGTCGTCGGGCTTGGCGGCGGCATCCGTGCCGGCCTTGGTGTCGGTTTTGGCGTCGCCCGGCTTGCCTTGCGGCTTGGCGCGCGCGCCCTTGTCATTCTTCTTGTCCGCAGGCTTGTCGGATTTGTCCGCCGCGGGCTCGCGGATCGCCAGGCGGTCGTTCAGGCCGAGCATGACGACGATGACGTCGGGCTTCTCAGTCTCGAGAATGCCCCTGGCCGCGGCGGCCCAGTCCGAGGGCTCACCCTTCGGCTGGTACTTGATCAGGCCGGACGTGGTCTTGTGCTTGCGGATCACGCCCATGTCGGGCTGCTCGGTATAGGCGTCCTCAAGACCGTAGGCGAGCCAGTCGGCCATGGCGTCGCCGATCACGAGGACATTCTTCTCAGCAGTCGTGTCGCGCTTGGCTGGCGCGGGCGCGCGCGAAAAATCCTGGCGCGGGGCCTGTTGTTGCTGAGGCTGCTGGAATGGCGCGAAGAAGTCGCCGCCGAACCAGCCACCACCACTGCGCGGTGGCGCAGAACGCTGCGGCGGACCGCCGAAGCCGGGGAAGTTGAAGAACTGCGCCGACGCAGGGCCCGCGACCGACACCATGATCGCAAGCGCCGTCCCCAGCGCGATTAACGGGCCGGTCTCGGTCAACGCCTTGAAAAATGATTTCGGCTTCGACATGCGGGTCTGGAGGCGCGCGCTACGGTTTCGGAATAGGCTCGGTATAATAACGGAATCGGGCCGCAAACGGGCAGATTTGATTGCGCCATACACCGGGGAACTGCCGCCCTCGTCAAGGGCGGAGGCCGGATTTCGTGCTCAGGGTTACTTTCGGGACGGATTTACCGCCCGCGCAGCCGTTCCAGCACGTCAGAGGACGCAAATCCGTCCGCGGGAGCCCCGATCGAGGCCTGGAAGTTGCGCAGGGCGTCGCGGGTCTGGCCGCCGAATTGGCCGTCGGGCGTGCCCTTGTAGAAGCCGCGCTGGGCCAGGAGCTGCTGCAATTCCAGCCGCTCACCGCGGGACAGCTCCCGCTCCTGCCGCGGCCAGGGCTGCACGAAGGGCTGGCCCCCCCGCAGCCGGTCGGCGAAATGGCCGATCGCCAGCGCGTAGGCCTCGGCCGGGTTGTACTTCATGATCACGCGGAAATTCTGCAGCATCAGGAAGCCCGGCCCTTGGGCGCCGGCAGGAGCCAGCAGATAGGCCTTTTCGGCCGGGTGCGGGAAGGGCTGGCGGGTGGCGCGGGTGATCCCGAGCTTCTCCCATTGCGTGATCGTCATCGCCTTCGCCCGGTCGGCCAGCATGTAGTTGAAGTCCTGGGGCACCACGACCTCGTAGCCCCAGCTCGCGCCGCTCTGCCAGCCGTCCTTCTTCAGATTGTTGGCTGTGGAGGCGATCAGGTCGGCCGGATTGTCGACCACGTCGCGCCGGCCGTCGCCATCGGCATCCACCGCAAAGCGCTTGAACGCAGTCGGCATGAATTGCGTCGGGCCGAACGCGCCGGCCCAGGAGCCGCGCATCTGCTCAGGCTGCAGATCGCCATGGTTGAGGATTTCAAGCGCGGAGAGGAACTCATCCCTAAAATAGGCCTGGCGGCGGCCGATACAGGCCAGCGTCGCGGTGGATTGCAGCACGCTGCGGTCACCCATCTGGGTCGAGTAGTTGGATTCGATGCCCCAGATCGCCGCGACGATATAGCGGTCGACGCCGTAGGCCTTCTCCGTGGCGTCGAACTGCGTCTTGTACTTCGCGAGGATCTCCTTGCCCTTGGCGAGGCGGTTGTCGTTCACGAGGATGTCGAGATAGTCCCAGATCGATTTGGTGAACTCCGGCTGCGAGTCCAGGAGGTCCATGATACGCAGGTCCGGCGTGAGTCCGGCGGTGAACCGCTGAAAATTCTCCTGCGTGATGTTGCGGCGTGCGGCATCCGGCCACATCGATGCAACGCAATTGTCAAAATTGGCGGCGGCTTCCCGGATCGCGGCTGCCGTCATCAGGGGATGGCCGGAAGCGCCGTCCTCGCCGCTCCACGGCTGCGCGCCGCCCGAACCGGGTGCAGGTTGCGCGGGCGATGGATTGGAGCCGGAGAAAATGCCGCCGAACAGGTTCGACAAGCCGTTTGATCCCTGCGCGCGCGTTTGAAGCGGGAACAGGAGGGCGGCCGCAACCAGAGTTGCGCCGGTCATTCCTGCAAGTCCTGCCATCGATCGCGTCATGTCTCACCTGTGCGGCCAAAATCCGGCTGCAGGAGGCCCTTGTTACGGTTGCCAATACCTTAACAAAGGTGAAATTTTGCAGACGGCCTTTTCCTTTGAATCCCCGGGGCAGGGGCCCAACATCCGCCTTTGTTACCGGCTGCAAACCGGCTAGCAAGATGTCATTGCTCCAGCCCGCACGTCCCAAGGTATTCGATCAATCCCATGAAAATCCGCAAAGCCGTATTCCCCGTCGCCGGCCTCGGCACCCGCGTGCTGCCCGCCACCAAGGCGATGCCCAAGGAAATGCTGACCATCGTCGACAAACCGCTGATCCAGTACGTCTATGACGAGGCGAGAGAGGCCGGCATCGAGCATTTCGTCTTCGTCACCGGGCGCAACAAGAACGTCATCGAGGACCATTTCGACCGCATGTTCGAGCTCGACTCTACGCTTGCCGCGCGCGGCAAGAAGGCCGAGCAGGAAGTTTTGGCGCAAAACCAGCCCGAGGCCGGCGCGGTCAGCTTCACTCGCCAACAGGCGCCGCTTGGCCTCGGCCACGCGGTCTGGTGCGCGCGAGACATCGTAGGCAACGAGCCGTTTGCGGTCGTGCTGCCCGACGAGCTCGTGCTCAACACGCCGGGCTGCCTGAAGCAAATGATCGAGGCTGCAAGCCAGCTTGGCGAGAAGTCCAACGTGCTCGCGGTCGAGGCTGTGCCCGACCATCTCACGCATCAATACGGCATCTGCGGCGTGGGAAAACGCACCGGCAAGATCTTCGAGGTTGACGGCATGGTGGAGAAGCCGCCGAAAGGCACCGCGCCCTCTAATCTGTCGATCACCGGCCGCTACATTCTGCAGCCCGATATCTTCAAGATCCTGGAGACTCAGGAGCGCGGCGCCGGCGGTGAGATTCAGCTCACCGACGCCATGATCGGACTCGCCAGATCTCAGAAATTCTACGGCGTCGAGTTCGAAGGCGAGCGCCATGATTGCGGCTCCAAGGCCGGCTTCCTGCGCGCCAACATCGCCTACGGCCTGAAGCGCCCCGAACTGCGCGACGGCCTGCTCGCGGAAATGAAGAAGTATCTGGGCGGATAGCGTACGCTATCTCTCGGTGCCTCCCGACGTCGTCCCGGACAAGCGCAGCGAAGCGGAGCGCCGATCCGGGACCCATAACCACAGGGAGGAGTTTGGCGAAGACTCGCTAACCGGCAGCTCGCGCCACAACCACTCCCTGTGGTTATGGGTCCCTGCCTCCGCCGGGAAATGACGGCAGTGTAGCGACAGCTCACGCCACCAGCGACAGCTTTGGAATGTTCGCAACCACGGACTGGTTGCGGCCGCCGGCCTTGGCGGCGTAGAGCGCCTTGTCGGCGGCGGTCACCAGGATGGACCAGTCCATGCCGGCCGTGGGGACGAGGCTGGCGATGCCGCAGGAGACCGTCGTGCTCGCCTGGTCGTCGGACCAGCCCTGCACCTTGCAGCGGATCGTCTCGGCGATCTTGAGCGCGGCGGCTTCCGAGGTGTCCGGCAGCAGCACGGCAAATTCCTCACCGCCATAGCGTGCGGGGCAATCGCCGGCGCGGCGCACGGAATCGGAAATGCAGATGGCGATGCCGACCAGCACCTGGTCGCCGGCCTGGTGGCCGAACGTGTCGTTGTAAGCCTTGAAGTGATCGGCATCGATCATCAAGAGGGCGACCGGAGTCTTCTGGCGCATCGCGCGCCGCCATTCGACGTCGATCACGGAATCGAACTTGCGGCGATTGCGCAGGCCCGTGAGGGCGTCGGTGGTCGCCATTTCCTCGAGCTTGTTCTCCGCCTTGGCGCGCCGGCCGATCTCGCGCGCAAGCACCGCCGTCGAGCCCAGCACGAACAATGCGAGCACCAGCACCACGGCGCCGATGCGCAAGGCTTCCTTCTGCCAGAGTTCGAACACGGTGCTGAGCGGCTTGCCCGCGACGACGAACAGGGGGGTGGTGGTACTGCCGCTGCGGACATAGAGGCGCGGCGTCGTATCCACCGGGCCCTGTCCCGCGAAAGAACCGCCTTCCTTCAAATTGTCCGCCTTCCAGCTCTGCCGGTCGGCTAAATTTCTGCCGATCACGTCGAGATCGAACGGCCGCCGCATGATGATGGTGCGGTCGCGCTTGAGCACGGTGATGGTGTCCTGCGGATCGAGGCTCAGCCGCTCGAACAGCTCGTGGAAATAGCTGAAGCGGATCGAGCCGGCGACGACGCCCATGAAACCGCCGTCCTGATCGTTGACCCGCCGGCTCAGCACGATGGCGTAGGCGCCGCGAAACAGCATCGGGCGGCTGATGAACAGCCCTGCATTGGGGTTGTCGCGGTGAACCCTGAAATACTCCTCGTCGGCGCGGTTCTCCGCAACCGGGTCGAGCGTGGATGCGTCGATGGTCAGCTTGCCGTCGGCGTCGAACACCTGAATGGCGCCAAAATGCTTGGCGGTTGTGGCGTGGTCGAACAGGATGAGCTGCCGGATCGATTTGCTGACCGTCCCGATCTCGGGCAGCAGCATGTTGCTGGCCACCGCTTTCAGCGACAGGTCGTAGATCTCGATGTTGCGGCTGATGTCGGCCTCGATGGTCGTGGCAAGGTTTTCCAGGGTCTGGCGGGCAAGCGCCTCCTCGCCGCGGCGCATGTCCAGCATCACGTTGACGCAAATGGCAGAAAAGCCGATCACCGTCACGACCGACGAGATGATCAGCAGCTTCGCCGAGATCCGCCACGGCCGCCGGGCCGTGCCTTCGCGCCATCCAGACAGCATCACTTGCTCCCGACACTAGTGGATGCGCCTGAAATCTTGAGTAGTCTTTAAGGTGGGACGCCGGTGCCGCAATCAGTTAAGAAATGGTTTCCTGGGCTAGCGCTTTTCGGCAAGGGCGCGACCCCGATGAACGATCGAGGACGACGGTGAACGACTACGACGCGTTGCGCGATTACCTGAAGCGGCAGAAGCAGATGGAGCTCGTGCTGAGCTTTGACCAGATCGAGGAGATCATCGGCGCTGCCCTGCCGCGCGCAGCGCAACGCGCGTCCTGGTGGGACAGCCTGCGCAGCCCCGACATCCAGATGCCGCAGCGCGAAGCCTGCCTCGCGGCGGGCTTCACGGCGACGCGGATGCCGGACGGCAAGAGCGTGCGGTTCAGGCGAATGCCGAGCGAGAAGCGGCGCTACTAAAGCGCGATGAGATTGAGTTGAATCGTCATCGCGCTTTAGGTTGTTGTTTGAGCATGATCTTTTCGGAAAACCGCTTCACACTTTTCCGGATCATGCTCTAGCTCGCCGCTTCCAGCCGCACTTCCGTGAGTAGCCGCATCGCGGCGTCGGCGTCCATCGGCTCGCCGAAGGCGAAGCCCTGTGCGTATTCGCAGCCGAGCTGGTAGAGCTCGACCGCGTCCGAGTCGGTCTCCGCGCCTTCCGCCACCACGTCCATGCCGAGATCGTGCGCCAGCGCGATGATCGATTTCAGGATCACGGGGCGGGTACCGCGGCTCGTGGTGCGCACGAAGGACTGGTCGATCTTGATGGTGTCGAACGGGAAGCGCTGGAGATAAGCGAGCGAGGAATGGCCGGTGCCGAAATCGTCAAGCGATAGCCCCGTGCCGAGCTCGCGAATCCGCGTCAGCATTTGCGCCGCGTGCTCCGGATTCTCCATCACCAGCGATTCCGTCAATTCCAGCTTCAGCGTGCCGCGTGCGACCGAGGAGCGCGACAGCACGGTGCGGATGTCGTGGATGAGATCGTGGCGGAGCAACTGCCGCGAGGAGACGTTGACGGATGCGAAGATCGGCTCGCGTGAGCGCATCGCGCGCTGCCAGATCGAGAGCTGCTTGGCGGTCTGGTCGAGCACGAACAGGCCGAGGTCGACGATGAGGCCGGTCTCTTCCGCAATCGTGATGAATTCCGACGGCGACATCCGTCCGAGCTTGGGATGATCCCAGCGCGACAGCGCCTCGAAGCCGGCGATGGAGCGATCTTCCAGCCGCACGATCGGCTGGTAGAGGATCGTCAACTCCTGCCGCTCGATGGCGCGGCGGAGCTCGCTTTCCAGCGTCAGGCGGTCGGTCTTCCGCGCGCGCATCGCGGGCTTATAGACATCGATGCGATCGCCGCCGATGCGCTTGGAATGATACATCGCAAGCTCGGCATCCTTGATGATCTCGTCCGTAAGCTGGACTTGCGGATCGGAAAGCGCGAGGCCAATCGAGGCGGTGAGGAAGATCTCGCGGTCGTTGAAGGCGATCGGCGCGCGGATCGTCTTGCGGATGGTCTCGGCAAAGGCGGTGATGCGGGCCGGATCCTGTTCCGACAGCAGGATCAGCGCGAACTGGTCGCCGGCGAGCCGGGCCAGCGTATCCTGCGGCTTCAGGATGCGGGTGAGGCGGCGGGCGAGCGTGAGCAGGATGGAATCGCCGACCGCGATGCCGACGGAATCGTTGACCTGCTTGAAGCGGTCGAGATCGATCACCATCAGCGTCGGCCGCAGCGTCGGCATGGTCTTGGCGAAATTGGCGACGGCGCCGAGGCGGTCCATGAACAGCTTGCGGTTAGGCAGGCCGGTGAGGTTGTCGTGCACGGAATCGTGCAACAGTCGCTCTTCGGCATTGCGCAGCTCGGTGACGTCGGTGAGCGTGCCGACGACGCGCGAGACCTCGCCGTCGGAGCCGACCACGGGACGTGCCTTGAGCGCGAACCACATGAAATGGCCGTCCGGCGTGCGCAGGCGGAAATCCTGCACCAGGCGGCCGCGGCGCTGGTCGAGCACGCTGTCGAGCGCGGCACGGAAGCGATCCTGATCGAGCGGATGCAGCACCTCCAGCCAGGTCGCAGCCGGCCCTTCCAGCGTGCCGCGTTTCAGGCCGAGCAGCGCTTCGGTCTCGGGGCTGGTGAACACCTTGTCGGCGGAAACGTCCCAGTCCCAGATCAGATCGCCGGAGCCGGCCAGCGCGAGCGCACGCCGCTCGATGTCGGACACGACGCCGGTGGTGGCGCCGCCGCCCGCGAAGGCGTGCTGCATGACCGTGAAGCCGATCAGCATCACGATCAGCACGAGGCCACCGAGCAGCGCGGGTCCGACGATGTCGTTGGTCACGGAACCTGCGACCGTCATGCCGGCCGCGACCACCCAGATCACGAGCAGGAACCAGGTCGGGATCAGCAGCACCGCGCGGTCAAAGCCGTGGGTCGAGAGGTAGACGATCAGCGCAAAGCCGGCGAAGGCGATCAACACCAGCGACATGCGCGCGATGCCGGAGGCGACCGCCGGATCGAACAAGGCGAGCGCGACGAGCGAGCCCAGGAAGGCGAGCCAGCCCACCGTGATGTGCGAATAGCGCACGTGCCAGCGGCTGAGGTTGAGGTAGGCGAACAGGAACACCAGCAGCGTCGCGGCCAGAATCGCTTCGCCCGCCGCGCGCCAGATGCGCTCGGCGTTGTTCGACATGTCGAGCACCTTGCCCCAGAAGCCGAAATCGACGCCGATATAGACCAACACCGCCCAGGCGAGCGCGGCGGCTGCCGGGAACATGATGCTGCCCTTCACCACGAACAGGATGGTGAGCACGAGCGCAAGGAGGCCCGAGATGCCGATCACGATGCCCTGGTAGAGCGTGAACGAGTTGACCTTGTCCTTGTAGGCCTCCGGCTCCCACAGATAGAGCTGCGGCAGTTTGTCGGTGCGCAGTTCCGCGACGAAGGTGACGACGGAGCCGGGGTCGAGAGTGACGCGGAAGACGTCTGCGGTCGCGCTCTCCTGGCGTTCGGGCCGGTCGCCGATCGAGGGCGTGATGGTGGCGATGCGCGACAGCCCGAGGTCGGGCCACAAGAGGCCGGACGAGACGATGCGGTAATGCGGCGCGACGATCAGGCGGTCCAGCTGGTCGTCGGTGTTGTTGGCGAGCGCGAACACCACCCAGTTCTGGCCGCCCTCGCGGGCGCGCACCTCGATGCGGCGGACAATGCCGTCAGTGCCAGGCGCAGTGGAGACCTGGATGCGGTCGGCGTCGCTGCGCTGGTGCTCGAGTACAGCGGTGAGGTCGATCGCGGGCGCGTCGCTGCGGACGCTGACGGCATCAAGCGCGCGTGCAGGCGACGCGGCGACAAGAATCATGAGGCCCAGCGCTATGGGCGCGAGGCACCTGATCAGACGCAAGGTCAGTTCTCCGCGTTCGACGCAAACTCTTCAGTGCTAAGCGCATTTCCGAACGGAACGAGATGGTTCGGCGCTTCGCGATAGATGCCACGAAAGCGAGGAAAATCAAAGGGTTTCCGCCTCGCTTGCGGGTCGTGCGGGCTAGACCTCCAACACAATTTTGCCAATATGTGCGCTCGTCTCCATCCGCCGGTGCGCCTCAGCTGCCTTTTCCAGCGGGAAAGTGCTGTCCATCAGCGGTTTGATGCGGCCTTCGCGCAAGAGCGGCATCACCTCGGCCTCGATCGCGGCCACCATCGCCGCCTTGTCCGCATTACTACGGGGGCGCAAGGTCGAGCCGGTATGAGTGAGGCGCTTCACCATGACCTTGGCGATGTTGACGTTGACCTTGGGGCCGTTGAGGGTTGCGATCTGCACGATGCGGCCGTCGACGGCGGCGGCATCATAGTTGCGGTCGACATAATCGCCAGCGACCATGTCGAGGATCAGGTTGGCGCCGGCGTTGCCGGTCTCCGCCTTGACCACGGCGACGAAGTCCTCGGTCTTGTAGTTGATGGCGCGGTCCGCGCCGAGTTTGAGGCAAGCATCGATCTTGTCCTGCGAGCCGACGGTGACGACCACCTTCGCACCGAACGCTTTTGCAAGCTGGATCGCCATGGTGCCGATGCCGGAGGAGCCGCCATGGATCAAGAGCGTCTCGCCGGCCTTCAGCCCGCCGCGCTCGAACACATTGTGCCAGACCGTCATCAGGGTTTCCGGCAGCGCGCCGGCTTCCTTGATCGACAGCGCTGGCGGCACGCTCATCGCCTGGGCGTCCTGGGCGATGCAGTATTGGGCGTACCCCCCGCCGGCGACGAGCGACATCACCTTGTCGCCGATCTTGTGCCGCTTGGCGTTGCTTCCGACCGCGACCACTTCGCCCGCAACCTCCAGCCCCGGCAGGTCGCTGGCGCCAGGCGGCGGCGGGTAGGCGCCGGAACGCTGCGCCACGTCGGGCCGGTTCACGCCGGCGGCCATCACCTTGATCAGGATCTCGTCTGGACCCGGCTGTGGCAGCGCACGCTGCTCCGGCACCAGTACCTCAGGGCCGCCGGGCTTGGAGATGGCGACCACGGTCATTTGCGCAGGCAGCTTTTCCATGATTTGTCCTTGATTATCCTTGGGCCGCAGGACGAACGAGGCAATTGATTAGCCAGCGGGCCACGCGCTGGCAACCGCTTCGGCTTCGGTTGTGATGGAGGAGCGACGATGGCGATGGACGACGACGACCGGCCGCGCAAGAAGATCAGCCACGAGATCGGACAGGACCTCTCACTGTTGTCGGTCGAGGAATTGACCGAGCGTATCGCGCTGCTGAAATCCGAGATCGCAAGGCTCGAGGAAGCGGCAACCAAGAAGCGTGCCTCGCGCGACGCCGCGAACAGCATTTTCAAGTCGTAGCAAAGCCTGCAGTCCTCATCCTGACGAGGAGCGGCTGAAGGCCGCGTCTCGAATGATGGCCGCGGGAGCCCGGCCTTCATGGTTCGAGACGCGCGCGATGCAGCGCTCCTCACCATGAGGATCGGTAGTCCGCCCGCTGGAGCCGCCGTCTCTGAAACGGTTCCGCAACCCCCTCGGCCAATGGCCGACATGGCTAACGAACCCTCAAAAAAATCGTTCGTTTACGGTCGATTAAGCTTTCGCGTTTATGACTGGAACCGTCCTCGTTTGGACACCGAGTGGCTCCTGTCCACTCTGTTTGACGCCTCCCTGTTATCAACTTTCAAAGCCGCCGGTCTCCGGCGGCTCTTTTTTTGCGCCTCACCTGTCCCGCCTTGGTGCAATCAGGCGCGGAAACCATAAACGCGGTTGCTGCTGGACTTCGCGAGGCGCCCGCGCAATGATTTGTTCATCATAAGCCGGCGCCAAAGCCGGATGGTAAACAGTTGCGTAAGGGGCGTTAACCATGGAACGTTTGCAAGCTGACGGCGCTCTCGTTCAACTCAGCGAACGGTTCACCAATTCGGCGGCGTTCAGTGCATTGTTCCGCGAAGGCATGGATCTGGTCGAGGAGACCGCCGCCTATCTCGACGGCGCCGGCCGTACCGAGGCCAAGGCGCTCGACCGCGCCGTCAGCCTGACCTACGCCACCGAAAGCATGCGTCTCACCACCCGTCTGATGCAGCTCGCGTCCTGGCTGCTGCTGCACCGCGCAGTGAAGGAAGGCGAGATGACGCTGGTTCAGGCCAACCGCGAAAAGACCAAGGTCAAGCTGACCGCGGCCGATCCCGGCCCCACCGACACGATCGAGAAGCTGCCGCAGCAATTGCAGGACCTGATCGCCCGCTCGATGAGCCTGCAGACGCGCGTGCGCCGCCTCGACACCAGCATCCACACCCCGCCGGCGGACCGCATGCCGATCGGCAATCCCCTGGTGCCCCAGCTCAACGCACTCAAGGCCGCGTTCGAGGGGTAAGCCGATTCATTGTCATTCCGGGGCGATGCGCCAGCATTCGAACCCGGAATCTCGAGATTCCGGGTTCGGTCTTGCGGACCGCCCCAGAATGACCGCTCACAAACAAAAACGCCCCTGGTCTCCCAGGGGCGTTTTTTCGTCGCGGCCTGATTGGCCGGATCAATCCTTCTTGAGGAAGCCCGAGAACTTCTTCTGGAACCGGGAGACTCGGCCGCCGCGGTCCATGATCTGGGCGGAGCCACCGGTCCAGGCCGGGTGCGACTTCGGGTCGATGTCGAGCTGAAGCTTGTCGCCTTCCTTGCCCCAGGTGGAGCGGGTCTGGTACTCGGTACCGTCGGTCATCACGACGGTAATCGTATGATAATTCGGGTGAATCTCGGCTTTCATGGCAATTCCTCGGCGCCCCGGCGCCTCATTGAGTGGCTAGCGAATGACGGATTTGGGCGGCTCTATACCCCACGAAACCTCGCAAAACAAGCCATTGCGGGATGAGCAACCGGGCTTGCCCCTAAGGGACATCCCGGATTTGCTACTACCTTTGCACCGGCCTATTGGAGCGGACCAATCCAATGGGTCGGATCTCATGAGCGCAGTGGAACGGCTTGATGACCGGTACGTCGATCAGGGCAAGATGAAAGCCGCGGACACCCCTTCGATCGAGGCCGAGCTGATCGAGCAGCCGGCCAAAGGCCGGGCAAGGCTGCGGCCGCTGATGGCGCTTGCGCCCTATGTGAACCGCTATCGCGGACGTGCCGCGCTTGCCTTCGTCGCGCTGACGATTGCCGCGCTGACCACGCTTTTGGTGCCCGTTGCGGTGCGGCGGATGATCGACTTCGGCTTCACGCCGGAAGGCATCGCGCTGATCAACAGCTACTTTGCGGTGATGATCGCAGTCGTCGCGGTGCTCGCAATGGCGAGTGCCGCGCGCTACTACCTCGTGATGACGATCGGCGAGCGCATTGTTGCGGATTTGCGCCGCGACGTGTTCGGCCATCTGCTCTCGCTCTCGCCGACCTTTTTCGATAGTGCGCGCAGCGGCGAGCTGGTCTCGCGGCTGACCGCCGACACCACCCAGATCAAATCCGCGGTCGGCGCCTCGGTGTCGATCGCACTGCGCAACATGATGATGTTCCTGGGCGCGGTCGCGATGATGGTGATCACGAGCCCGCGCCTCTCCGGTTTCGTGCTGCTCGCCATTCCCCTGATCGTGCTGCCGCTGGTCGCCTTCGGGCGCTGGGTGCGGCGGCTGTCGCGCAATGCGCAGGATACGCTCGCAGACGCCTCGGCCTACGCCTCCGAGCTGGTCGGCGCCATCCGTACCGTGCAGGCCTATACCAGCGAGAAGCTCGCCGCGAAGCGCTTTGGCGGCGAGGTCGAACAGGCCTATGAGGCGGCACGCACCTCGACGCAGGCGCGCGCGGTGCTGACCGCCATCATCATCTTCATCGTGTTCACGAGCGTGGTCGCGATCCTCTGGATCGGGTCGCATGACGTCCTGATCGGCTCGATCACGCCCGGCCGTCTCGGCCAGTTCGTGCTCTATGCAGCATTTGCCGCGGCCGGCCTTGGCCAGCTCAGCGAGGTCTGGGGCGAGGTCGCGGCCGCTTCCGGTGCCGCCGAGCGTCTGTTCGAGATCCTGCATGTGCAGCCGGAGATCACCGCACCGGCGATGCCGCGTGCGCTGCCGTCGCCAGCGCGCGGCGAAGTCGGCTTCGACAGAGTGAGCTTCGCCTATCCGGCGCGGCCTGACGTCAAGGTGCTCGACAGCGTCTCGCTCAACGTGCGCCCCGGCGAGAAGGTCGCGATCGTCGGTCCTTCCGGCGCCGGCAAGAGCACGCTGTTTCACCTCCTGCTGCGGTTCTACGATCCGATGCTGGGCGCGATCGCGCTCGACGGTGTGCCGGTCAGATCGGTCGATCCGCGCGAGCTGCGTGCGCGCATCGCGCTGGTGCCGCAGGAATCGGTGGTGTTCGCCGCCACCGCCCGCGAGAACATCCGCTTCGGCCGGCCCGATGCGACCGACGCCGAGGTCGAGCGCGCCGCCGAGCTTGCGCATGCCGCCGAGTTCATCCGCCGCCTGCCGGAAGGCTTTGAGACGTCGCTCGGCGAGCGCGGCGTGACGCTGTCCGGCGGCCAGCGCCAGCGCATCGCGATCGCGCGCGCGATCTTGCGGGATGCGCCGCTGCTGCTGCTCGATGAAGCAACGTCGTCGCTGGATGCGGAAAGCGAGACGCTGGTGCAGACCGCGCTGGAAGAGCTGATGAGCCATCGCACGACGATCGTGATCGCACATCGCCTCGCGACGGTGCTGTCATGCGATCGCATCCTGGTGATGGACCAGGGCCGGATCGTCGAGCAGGGCTCGCACGCCGAGCTGGTCGCGGCGAACGGGCTTTATGCGCGGCTGGCGAGGTTGCAGTTCGAGGGGGCGTGAGGGGCCTCCACCGTCGCCCCATTCTCGGTGTCATGACCCGCGAATGCGGGAGGTCCAGCATTCCACAGACAGTGCGAGGATACGGAGGCGCCGCGGCGCACTGGATGCCCCGGTCAAGCCGGGGCATGACAGCAGAGGGAGACGGGGCGGCTCGGAAACGGCTAACTCTCGCACCCCAAAGCAAAACATCGAAAACAACCCCATGCAAAGTAGAGCGACGACGTTGGGGAGGTCGCCGCGCCTACGGCTTCCATTCCATCCTTAGCACCGGCCGTCCCGAGGTCGGGTTCACATCACCTCCCGCATGGGCAAAGCCGCTGCGCTCGTAGAAGCGGATGGCGCGGGTATTGTCCTTGTTGACGAGCAGCGTGACGCCGGTTGGCGAGAGGCGCTTGGCCTCATCCACCAGAAGCCGCGCGGCATCCGAGCCCCATTGTCCGGGATCGACCACGAGCTGGTCGAGATAGCCTTCGTCATCGATGGTGACGAAGCCGATCAGCGCGCCATCATCCTGCTCGGCGACCCTGATCTCGGCTTTCGGCACCAGGTCCTTGCGCCAGCGCTCGCGCCACCAGTCCAGCCGCGCCGCGAAGTCGATCTGCGGATAGGCCTGCTGCCAGGTGCGATGCCACAGCGCGATCGCCGCCGCCTCGTCCTCGGCGCGATAGGGGCGGAGGTGGAAAGTGCTCATCTAGCAAAGACCGTCATGCCCGGGCTTGTCCCGGGGCATCCACGAAGAGCCGCGCGTGAGGAAGCAAGAACGTGGATGGCCGGGACAAGCCCGGCCATGACGATGTGGCCTGCACCGTGCCTGCCTGACCACTACCGCTCCGTCAGCTTCAGCTCGATGCGGCGGTTGCGCTTGAAGGCGTCTTCGGTGTTGCCGGTATCGAGCGGCTGGAATTCGGCAAAGCCGGCCGCGACCAGGCGCTCGGCGGGCACGCCGAGCGAGATCAGGTATTGCACCACCGAGATCGCGCGGGCCGAGGACAATTCCCAGTTGGACTTGAAGTTGGCGCCGCTGACCGGCCGCACGTCGGTGTGGCCGTCGACGCGCAGCACCCAGGGAATCTCGCTCGGGATCTTGCCGTTGAGCTCGTTGAGTGCGCTTGCCACCGTGTCGAGTTCGACGCGGCCCTCGGGCAGCAGCGTTGCCTGGCCGGTGTCGAAGAATACTTCGGACTGGAACACGAAGCGGTCGCCGACGACGCGGATGTCGGGGCGGTTGCCGAGGATGGCGCGCAGGCGGCCGAAGAATTCCGAGCGGTAGCGCGACAATTCCTGCACCCGCTGGGCCAAAGCCACGTTGAGGCGGGAACCCAGATCGGCAATCCGTGTCTGCGATTCCTTGTCGCGCTTCTCGGAGGCGTCGAGCGCTTCCTCAAGCGCCGCCAGTTGCCGCCGCAACGCGCTGATCTGCTGGTTCAAGACCTCGATCTGCGCGAGTGCGCGCGCGGACACCTGCTTCTCGGAATCCAGCGCCTTGCTGAGCTCCGTCGTCTTGCCCTGCGCGTCGTTGCCGGCGTTCGCAAGCCCTTCATAGAGCCCCTTCAGGCGGTCGCGCTCGGTCTCGGCCGAGGCGAGGCCGGCCTTGAGCTGCGAGACCTGGTCGTCGAGGCTGAGCTTGCCGAGTTTTTCCAGCGACAGCAGCTCGTTGAGCTGGGCGATCTTGGCATTAAGCTGCTCCAGCGCCTTGTCCTTGCCGGTGACCTCCTGCGACAGGAAGAACTGCACGACCAGGAAGACCGAGAGCAGGAACACGATCGACAGCACCAGCGTCGACAGTGCGTCGACGAAGCCGGGCCAGTAGTTGAAGGGGCCTTCGCTGCGGCGGGCGCGTGCAAGAGCCATTCGAATTACTCCGCTTTCGTGTCCCGGGCGCGGGTAGCGCGTGCAACGCTGCTCCGCAGAGCCGGGACCCACATCTCAAGTAACGCTGTGTCCCGGCTCAGCGACGCATCATTTCATGCTGCGTCTCGAACGGGGCACCAGACCGTTTCAACTTTTCTCCGGCTGGCGCGCGAGGCGCTCGAGCAGGCGGCGGATCTCACGATTTTGCTCGCCTTGGCCGTCGGCCCATTCGCGGATCATCTGCTGCTCGGTGCGCATATGCGAGACCAGCGCCTGGATCGCCTCGGCAAGGCTCGCCATCGCCGCGGTCGTGCCGCGGCTGCCGCTGCCTTCCTCGAGCACCGAGCGCAGCCGTTCCAGCGCTGCCTGGAGCTCGCCGGATGCCACACCGCCGCCGCTGGCGACAGCCACGGCCTCGCCGCTGCTATACTCGCGCACGGTGGTGGCGAGCCAGTCTTCGAGGTCGGTGTAGAAGCGGTTCTGCGCCTGGCTCGATTGCAGGTCGAGGAAGCCGAGGATCAGCGAACCGGCGAGGCCGAACAGCGAGCTGGAGAACGAGATACCCATGCCGCCGAGCGGGGCGGCGAGGCCTTCCTTCAGGGTATCGAAGAGAGCACCGGCGTCGCCGCCGACCTTCAAACCGTCGATCACCTTGCCGACCGAGCCAACGGTCTCGATCAGGCCCCAGAAGGTGCCGAGCAGGCCGAGGAAGACCAGCAATCCGGTCATATAGCGGGAGATGTCGCGGGCCTCGTCCAGGCGGGTCGCGATCGAATCGAGCAGGTGCCGCATGGTCTGCTGGGTGATGCTCATGCGCCCAGACCGCTCGCCGCCGAGGATCGCCGCCATCGGGGCCAGCAGTCTCGGATGGCGCGACGGCGCAAGGCCGGGATCCGCGATGCGGAAATTGTTGACCCAGGAGACCTCGGGATAGAGCCGAATCACCTGCCGGAACGCCAGGATGATGCCGATGAACAGCACGCCGCCGATCAGGGCGTTCAGCCCGGGATTGGCGAAGAACGCGGTGATGATCTGCTTGTAGAGCACGACCCCGACCAGCGAGCAGAGCACCAGAAACACCAGCATCCGCACCAGGAACACGCTGGGGGAGGACAGTTTGATGTAGTCGTTGTCCATGGGGGAGCGGGGCGAAGTGCCAGGCTTCATGGCCGATGTCATCCGTTGCGAAACCCAAATTACGGCCAGCACTATGGCACAGAGCCAGCCCAAAAAAAGCGGGAAGGGGTCGATTTCAGGGGTAAGCAGGGAACCTAAAGCTGAAACCGGGGCTTTGAGGCTTTGGCATTTTGTAAAACTCCGGCGTTCCCGAAGACTGAAAGTCGGATTTTTTGCATGACGACCTATCTCGGGACGCTTCGCTCTCGCCTGCGATTCCGGTGACGTTCGCCTGGGTGGTGCGGGAGTGGACCAGTGGCCCGGTCGACATCATCCGGGCTTTTTCGGCCGGCCTTGTCGGCGCCGGCAGTCTTCGTTGGCCGGTCTCCGGCGCGCACCCGACGAGCTCTGCCGCGCCCACGGGTGCGAACCGGCGCATTCTTTCCATTGCCGCCCGGAGCGTCCGCCTGAAGCCTCGCGCCAGACCGTCGCGCATGCGCAAGCTCTCGACGAACGTTCGCTCCCAGGCTCGTCAAACCATACTGCGAAGCCCCGAGTTGAGTGGGGGATTCTCCGGATTGAAATCGCTCTTCCAACGGCTCTCAGTCCCTTGATTCAGATCAAGAGCCTTGCGGATCACAACCCATGTCATTGCGACTTCGAAATAAATGTCAGATGTCGACCGCTGAGCGGACTAGATCGGCTTTAGACATCGGCCGATAGGCAGAACGGCATGCGCGCAGCAGCGAATGCGAGCACGACCAACGAGGCGGCGCCCTGGCACGCGATACCTCAGCATGAGGTCGTGGAGCGACTTGCTACCAGTTGCGAGAAAGGGCTTGCTCCGGCTGAGGCCGCTGTCCGACTTCAGAAATACGGTCAGAATCGCTTGCCCGAAGGGAGGAAACGCGGCTCGTTTGCGAGACTTCTCGCACAATTCAACAACATCCTGGTCTATGTGCTGCTCGCCGCAGGGTTCACCAAGTTGATGCTGAACCTGTGGGTCGATGCGGCGATCATCTTTGGCGTGGTCGTTCTCAACGCGCTCCTCGGGTTCATTCAGGAGGGCAAGGCCGAGAAGGCACTGGATTCCATCCGCAATATGCTGACCGCCGAGGCCAGGGCGGTGCGCGGTGGGGAAACCCGCATGATTCCCGCGGAGCAGCTTGTCCCGGGGGACGTCGTGCTCCTGGAGTCGGGCGACAAGATTCCAGCGGATCTGCGACTGTTCGAGACAAAGAACCTGCGGACCGAAGAAGCGGCCCTCACTGGTGAATCGGTGCCGGCAGAAAAAAGCGTCGACGCGGTGCCTGCGAACGCGACGGTCGGCGATCGCGAGAACATGGCATTTTCCGGCACCATGGTCGTATCCGGTCGCGCAACCGGAGTGGTCGTCGCGACCGGAACTCAGACCGAACTCGGCCGCATCAACCAGTTGCTCGCCGACGTCAGCCCGCTCGAAACTCCGCTGCTGCGCCAGATCAAGAAATTTGGCTACGCCATCAGCGCGGCTATCGGGGTGATCAGCGTCCTGATCTTCGCCTACGGCAAGTGGGTGAAAGGGATCGACTTTGTCGAGCTCTTCCAGGCCGTCGTCGGCATCGCCGTATCGCTCATCCCGGAAGGACTACCTGCACTCATCACGATCACCCTGGCCATCGGCGTCCAGCGCATGGCGCAGCGCAACGCGATTATCCGGCGGTTGCCCGCGGTCGAGACGCTCGGCTCCGTGTCACGAATCTGCTCGGACAAGACGGGTACGCTGACGCTCATGGAGATGATGGTGGTGTCCGCCGTTACAGCCGACTCGGCGTATCAGGTCACCGGCGATGGCTATTCTCCCGTGGGAGAAATCAAAAAGGACGGACAGCCCGCCGGCAAGGATCCGGTCCTCGCGCTGATGGGGCGAGTGTCCCTGCTCTGCAACGATGCGGAGCTGTTCCAGGAGGAGGGGACCTGGAAGGTGGAGGGCGATCCGACCGAGGGCGCGCTTTATCCGTTCGCGGCAAAGCTCGGCATGGATCGGCAGCGCGAGCAGGCTGCATCTCCGCGTATCGACGCCATTCCGTTTGAATCCGAGCACAAGTTCATGGCGACCCTCCAGAAAGATGCGAACGGCGAGCAAGTCCTGCTCGTCAAGGGCGCCCCGGAGGTCATTCTTGAACACTGCGATCGCCAGCAGACCGACGACGGCCAGTCGAGCCCGCTCGACCGCAATCACTTCTCGAAACAATCGGACAGGCTTGCGGCTCAAGGCGAGCGTGTGCTGGCCTTCGCGTGGCTCCAGAACCCGAACGTGAAGGCTGGCGGTCTGACCGCGGCCGATCTGCCAAGGACGCTCGTCTTGCTCGGCCTGATCGGCCTCCTGGATCCGCCGCGCAAGGAGGCCATCGAAGCCGTGAAGGAGTGCCAAGGTGGTGGCATCCGCGTCACCATGATCACCGGCGATCACAAGATCACCGCTGCGGCGATCGCCAAGATGCTTGGCCTCGGCGACGGAAAGACCGCGATCACGGGCGCCGAAATCGAGGACATGGACACCGCGACGCTGCAGGAACGCGTTCGCGCCGTCGACGTCTTCGCGCGCGCCAGTCCCGAACACAAGCTGCGCCTGGTGAAAGCGATCCAGGCCAACAATCAAATCGTGGCGATGACGGGTGACGGTGTGAACGACGCGCCGTCTCTCAAGAAAGCCGACATCGGGGTCGCGATGGGTATCAAAGGCACCGAGGTCACGAAGGAAGCTGCCGAAATGATCCTGGCCGACGATAATTTCGCCTCGATCTCGGCGGCGGTAAAGGAAGGGCGCACCGTCTACAACAACATCGAGAAGGCCATGCTATTCATGCTGCCGACCAACGTCGCGCAGGCGCTGGTCATTGCGGTGGCGATCTTTGTCGGGTTCACCATGCCGATCACGGCTCCGCAAGTGCTCTGGGTCAATATGGTCACGTCGGTCGCACTCGGCCTGGTCATCTCCTTCGAGCCGCACGAGATCGATGTGATGCGACGGCCCCCGCGCGCGGTAGACCGCCCGATCGTGACCGGCTTCGGGATTTGGCGGATCATCTTCGTCGGCCTGGCGCTCCTTGCTTACACCTTGCTGGCGTTCTTCTGGATGAAAGGGCACGGCGCATCGGACGCGCTTGCCCGAACGGTAGCCGTCAATGCGATCACAATCGGCCAGGTCTTCTATTTGCTGAATAGCCGTTACCTGCTCGATTCGTCGCTCTCCGTGAGGGCGCACACGGGCAACACGTA